>JAIOQJ010000263.1 GCA_021413475.1 Planctomycetota bacterium
GTACGACAGAATCGGCGACCTCTTGCCGGAACTGGGTGTTTCCATCGTGTGCAGCGGCGCGAATCTCGACGATCTCGGGGATTATCGGCCGGGTCTCAAGGCCGCGGCGGAACGGCATATCCGCCATCCGCTTCAAGAAGCGGGATTCACCAAGGCTGATGTGCGTGAATTGGCCCGTGCCTGGGGCCTGCCGACCTGGGATAAGCCCGCGTCCCCCTGTTTGTCCAGCCGTCTCGCCCCCGGCTTGGCCGTGACTCCCGAACGCACGGCCCGTGTCGAAGCGGCGGAAGCGTATCTGCGTCGCCTTGGCCTGCGTGAATGCCGGGTGCGTCTCCATGAAGGAGAGTTGGCGCGGATCGAGGTGCCTATCAGCGAAATCACGCGGTTGGCTTCCCCCGAAGTTCGCGACGATCTCGGCCGTTATTTTCGCGAACTCGGCTTTCAGTTCATCACGCTCGATCTGGAAGGCTTCCGCAGCGGTAGCCTGAATTCACTCGTGACCCTGGACGTGAAAACACGCTTTCAGCGATTGTAATCGGAGTTATCCATGTCTCCCCTCCCCGCCGCCCGTGCCCTGGAACAGTTCTTTCTGGATGCCCGCTGCCGGCTGCTCGATCTCGCCGCCACGCTTGACCGCGTCGGCCGGGGCGAAGGTTCGGAAAGCGTCAACGACCCTCGATTGACTCGCATCCACCAGGCCCTCGAAATTTTGGCGGATTCCAAGGGTAGCAGAGCGGAACGGATCCAGAAACTCTTTTCGCTCGAGTACGATCCGAACTGGAAAGTACCCAAACCCCGGTATTGAATGACACGCATCCACGAACCGATCGAAGTTCGCGTTTCGCCCGCGGAGATCATCCGCGGCGATCTCCGCTTCACGGGCAATCCCGGCCGCGACGCGGTTGTTTTTCTCCACGGCTTCGGCAGCACGCGGAATGGGGAAAAGAGCGCGGCCCTGGAAGAAGCGTGTGCCAGCACAGGTTGGACGTTCGCGGCTGTCGATTGCCGGGGGCACGGCACATCCGATGGCACCATGCGCGATTTGCGCGGCAGCCGATTGCTCGAAGACGTGGACGCGTTTTGCGACGCTCTAACAAGCCGCGGCATCGAGAAGTTCTATGTCGTCGGCTCCAGCATGGGCGGGTTCTTGGCCGCATGGTACGCGTTGGACGCCGAGAAAGTGGCCGCGTGCGTGATGATCGCGCCGGCGTTTCGCTTCATTCAACGCCGCTGGGATTCGTTGACCGAGTTTCAGCGAGCCTATTGGAAACAGGCGGGCTTCGTTCGCTACAAGAATGAATGGATCGATGTCGAAGTTGGCTATGGGCTCGTTGAAGAACGCGGACAGTATCCGTTCGAGGAGTTGCTGTCTCGGTGGTCAAAGCCCGCCCTGATTTTCCACGGCACCGCCGACGAGACGGTTCCCGTCGAGGATTCCCTGGAATTTCATCGAGGGGCTGCTGGCGGAGCGATCGAACTTCGCCTCTTCGGCAAAGGCGGTCATCGGCTGAATGAGCACAAGGAAGAGATGGCGAGCCATGCGTTGCGGTTTTTCGAGAGAGTACGATTGGCGAGCCGGCTCGCTTCTTCGTAGGACGGCCTTTGTTCGCCGTCCCGCGTATTGAGGGACGGCCAACGAAGGCCGTCC
>JAIOQJ010000264.1 GCA_021413475.1 Planctomycetota bacterium
TCTTGGTGTCGGTACGGCCCACGATGAAGGGATAGATCGGACAGCCGATCCCCTGCCAGCGCGAGGCTTGTTTGAAAGCGTCGGGGGACGTGACGTTGTTGCCGCCGTCGCTGATGATGATCATGCCGCGGATCGGGTCCATCTTGCCCGAGTTGACCTTCATCAATTCCGCGAGCATCTGGCCGAAATCGGTCCGCTTGCCGTCGGGCTTGCGGGCCTTGATCCAGTCGCCAATCGAGACGCTTTTCTTCTCCTCGTTCTGTGGCTGATACTGGTCGGTGCGGGGATTGAAATCGGTGCTGAAGAAATAGAGTTGCAAGGCGACATCCTGCTCCGCTTCGAGCCGCTTGAGGAGCGGTTCGGATTTCTCCATGACCCGACGAAGCACTTCGTAACGGCTGAGTTTGTCGTATTCGTCGGTCACGGTCATGCTCTCGGAGGCGTCGAGCATGACAATCAACGACGATTTCAAGCGAGGCTGTTCGGTCACGGAAATGGCGGGCCGCAACGCGGTCAAAAGCGTGACAAACAGGGCGAGTAGGCGAAGGAAAATCAGAGTGAAGAGTCGCCGTGGGGTAGTCTGCGCGGAGCCGAGATAAGTCCAGAGCGTCAACCCCACCAGCACCGCGGCACACGCCGCCAGGACGACGTAGCCCGGCAAATCCGCGTTGGTGAGCGGACGCCAGGCCGGGTTCGTCGTGACGTTCAAGATACGTTCGGGTTGCATGGGAATATTGTACCGGAGGGGCGAGTGGGCGGGTGAACTCACTTCACGATTTCAAAAATCGCCTCGACTTCCACGGCCGCCCCGGTCGGCAACTGGGCGAAGCCGAGTGCGCTGCGGGCGTGATAACCATCGCCATCCTTGCCGAAGATTTGATGTAGCAGGTCCGAGGCCCCATTCACCACGAGATGCTGGTCGGTGAATTCCAGGGTCGAGTTCACGCAGCCGAGGAGCTTCAGCACACGGAGCCCATTCAGCGTCCCGAACGAATGATGCACAGATTGCAGAATCTTCACCGCGCATTCTTTGGCGGCCTGGTAGCCTTGCTCGACGGTCATGTCCTTGCCGAGTTTTCCCTTCAAGTTACTAACGTGCCCGGAAGTAAGCAGCCAATCGCCGGAGCGGATGCAGAGATTCAAGTAACCCTTGGGAACGTCGGGAAAGGTCAGTCCAAGTTCGAGGGCTTTCTGTTCAGGATTCATGCGGTTGCTCCGGTGGAGGGATTCGGGTGGGTTCGAAAAAGTATCTTAGGCGGAAAAGAAGAGCAAGCCACTGGTTCATGTCACCTTAAAGGTAAGCCGTTTTTTTATTAGCGCGGACATTTTGGGACATTCTGGGACACCTCGACAATAGGAAGACTGAACGAGTGTGGGGCCGAGGTCGGGAAAATTGTACAGAGCGTGACAAAACGTGACATTTCGTGACACCTCGCGCGAATCGCGGCGTGTTCATCATTCGGGAGAGTAGGATCGAAATGAGGGAAAGCAAATGGGAAATTTCTTGGTGGCGACGGACTTCTGGTCTGTCCGTTGAAATCCGCGAGGCAACTAACGTCGCTCATCATGCCGTGGGTCGCAAGGCGGCAAACCGCAGCTGGAATTCCCCACGAATGGTGGACAC
>JAIOQJ010000094.1 GCA_021413475.1 Planctomycetota bacterium
GCGAACGACCGGTTGCCATGACGAGCGAGCCATGCCGAGAATGGCAACTTCGGGATAATTAATGATGGGCGTGAAGGCCGTGCCACCGATGCCGCCCAAGTTCGTGATGGTGAAGCTACCGCCACGCATTTCGTCGATGGTCAGTTTGTTATTACGGGCTTTCTCAGCCAAATCGGCGATGTCCTTCGCCAGGTCGCGGATGCTCTTCTTGTCCGCATCGCGAATGACGGGTACCACCAGACCTCGCTCAGTATCGACCGCGATGCCAACGTGGTAATACTGCTTAAAAATCTGCACGCCATTCGCCATGTCGAGCGAACTGTTGAAGTTCGCGAATTCCTTGAGTGCGGAAACCACCGCCTTGACCGCTAGCACGGTCATCGTGATCTTCGGCGAGCCCTTGACCAGCCCATCAGAAATCCGCTTGCGGCCGGCTTCGAGCTCGGTGATGTCGGCCAGGTCGAATTGCGTGACAGCGGGGGCGACGTGCCAGGAAAGCGATAGATTCTCGGCAATTTTCTTGCGGATATTCGAAACCGGCTTGGATTCGACGGGTCCGTACTTCGAGAAATCGGGTAGCGGCGGAATCACGAAGCCGCTCGAACCCTTCGCGGGGGCCGGCTGCGTGATTTTCTTGCGAACGAAGGTCTTGATGTCGTCGATCGTCACACGTCCGCCACGAGCGCTGCCGGGGATATCCTGAAGATTAATACCGAGTTCGCGAGCCAGACGGCGAGTCGCAGGGCCAGCGGGTGTTGCTGTTGTGCTCGATCCGTTCGCCGTTTCGCTGGCGACTTGGGCCGGCATGGTTGCCGTCGCAGTCGCGGCGACTGGTTCCGGAGTCGCGACGCTTCGAGGTGCCGCTGTGGGCGTGCCGGCTTTCGAAGGTGCCCTTTGCGAAGTCGAAAACACCACAACCACCGCACCTACGTTAATCTTGTCGCCCGGCTTGATGCGAAGCTCTTCGATCACGCCGTCGTAAGGGCTGGGCACGGGTACGGAGGCCTTGTCGGTCTCGATCGTGAAGAGTTCCTGCTCCTTCTTAACGGTATCGCCACGGGCAATCGTCACCGAGACGATCGTGCCGCCCTCGATCCCTTCTCCCAGCGCGGGGAGGGCGAATTCAATTTTCGAGGTCGGGCTCGAAGCTGCCTGAACGGGTGCGGGTGTCGGTGTGGAGGCTGCCGGTTTCTCGGCAGCGGCCTTGCGGGGAGCTGGTTGTTCGGGGGCCGGTTTGCGAGTCGCGCCCGTCGCGGAAGTCAGCACCATCAAGACGTGGCCGATCTTGATCTTGTCGCCCGGCTTGACGCGAACCTCCACAATCGTCCCTGCCGCGATCGCGGGGACCGGCATGGCGGCCTTATCGGTTTCCACTTCCAGGAGCGTCTGTCCGGCCGTCACCGCGTCGCCCATCTTGACGGCGACGTTGACGACCGTTGCATCCGAGATGCCTTCACCCAATTCGGGGAGTCGGAATTCCATCAATGAGTCCTCAAGCTCGCTGTTGCGACACAAGTAGACCGGTTGCTCAGCAACCGGAATTCCGGTTGCTGAGCAACCGGTCTACAGCGGGGCTAAACTTAAACGGTCCAAGGTGCGGGCGATTCTGCGTTGATTCCAAGATCCTTGATCGCTTGCGTCACGACGGATCGATCGATTTCCTTGCGTTCGGCAAGAGCATACAAAGCCGCGACCACGATCGACTCCGCGTCGATTTCGAAGAACCGCCGCAGACTTTGACGTGTCTCGCTACGGCCGAAGCCGTCGGTGCCGAGGGCGAGCATTCGGTTATCCAGTTCGCAGGCAATCTGCTCCGGTAGGGATCGCATGTAATCGGAACTGGCGATGATCGGCCCTGCGGTATTGCCAAGAACCTGCTTTGCATAGCTCAAACGCGGCGCGGCATCCGGATGCAGCCGGTTCCAGCGTTCGCATTCGATGGCGTCGCGGCGCAATTCCTGGTAGCTCGTCGCGCTGTAGACGTCGCTGGCGATCGAGTATTTCTCCGCCAAAATCTTCTGGGCGCGGAGGACTTCATTCAAGATCACGCCGCTACCGAGCAACTGCACCGTCTGCTTCGCGTTCTTCGGTGCGACCGAGCGGAATCTGTAAAGGCCCTTGAGGATCCCGTCGCGGACGTCCTCTGGCATGGTCGGCATCTCGTAGCTTTCGTTGTAAACGGTGAGGTAGTAGAAGACGTCCTCCCCCTTCACGAACATCCGATTGATGCCTTCCTCGATGATAACGGCCAGTTCGTAGGCGAACGCGGGATCGTAGGCACGGCAGGTCGGGACCGTCAGGGCCATCAAATGGCTGTGCCCATCCTCGTGCTGCAGGCCTTCGCCGTTGATCGTCGTGCGGCCGGCGGTTGCACCCATTAGGAACCCGCGGGCCCGGCTATCCGCGGCAGCCCAGATCAGGTCGCCGACGCGTTGGAAGCCGAACATCGAATAATAGATGAAGAACGGGATCGTGTTCACTTCGTGGGCACTGTAGGCGGTGCCGGCAGCGATGAAGTTAGCCAGGCTCCCCGCCTCGTTGATGCCTTCCTGAAAGATCTGCCCGCTGCGGCTTTCGCGGTACATCGTCATCGAACCCGTATCGACCGGCTCATAAAGCTGGCCAACACGGCTATAGATGCCGAACTGGTTGTAGAGTCCGGGCATGCCGAACGTTTGCCCTTCGTCAGGGACGATCGGCACGATCAGCTTGCCGACGTTGGGGTCGCGCATCAGCGAGTTCATCAGCGACACCCAAGCAAGCGTCGTCGATTGGCCCTTGCCCGGCGAGGTTGCTTCGTGCAGACGCTTGAAGGTCTCCGGCTTCGGCGGATTGCAGGGCACGAACTTGTTATTGCGGGCCGGTTGATAACCGCCGAGCACGGCACGATGCGCCTGAAGATACTTCATCTCCGGCGAGTCGGCGGCGGGTTTGAAGAACGGCACTTTTTCAATTTCGGCGTCCGCAATCGGCAGATTGAAGCGATCGCGGAACGTCTTCAGGGCGAGAAATTGTTCCTTCTGCGATTTCTGTTCGGGGGACATCGACGGGTCGGCCTCGATCCGCATCGAGAGCTTCTTCAACTGATGCGTCGTGTTTTTGCCTTCGCCCCCTTCGCCGGGGACGCCGTAACCCTTGATCGTTTTCACCAGCACGACACTCGGCTGCCCGCGATGTTCGACGGCCTTCTTGTAGCCGGCATAGACTTTGAGCGGATCGTGGCCGCCGCGTGGCAAGTTTTCGAGATCCTCGTCCGAAATGTGGGCGACCATCCGTTTCAATTCCGGGGAATTGAAGAAGTGTTCGCGGATATAGGCACCGTCCTTGACGATGTACAACTGATACTCGCCGTCAACGACTTCCGCCATCCGCAAAGCGAGGGCCCCAGTCTTGTCAGCTTTCAGTAGAGCATCCCAGCCGCTGCCCCAAATGACCTTGATTACGTTCCAACCGGCACCACGGAAGACACCTTCAAGTTCCTGGATGATCTTGCCGTTACCGCGGACCGGACCGTCGAGGCGTTGCAAGTTGCAATTGATGACCCAGGTCAAATTGTCCAGCTTTTCACGGCCGGCGAGCGAAATCGCCCCGAGAGTCTCGGGCTCGTCGCACTCGCCGTCGCCCAGGAACGCCCAGACGCGAACGTCTTCGGTGTCAGCCAGGTCGCGATCGTGGAGGTAGTGGTTGTAGCGGGCCTGGTAAATCGACATGATCGGTCCGAGGCCCATGCTCACGGTTGGGAACTGCCAGAAATTCGGCATCAGCCAGGGGTGCGGATAACTACTCAGGCCGCCGCCCGGTTGAAGTTCCTGCCGGAAATTCATGAGTTGCTGTTCGGAGAGGCGGCCTTCGATGAAGGCTCGGGCATACATGCCGGGGCTGGCGTGGCCTTGGAAATAAATGATGTCGCCGGCACTTTGTTCGGTCTTACCGCGGAAGAAGTGGTTGAAGCCGACTTCGTAAAGGGTAGCGGCCGACGCGAAGGTCGAAATATGCCCGCCGACATTGGTCGACTTGTTGGCCCGGACCACCATCGCCATGGCGTTCCAGCGGATGATGCTCTTGATCCGGCGTTCGAGTTCGCGGTTGCCCGGGTAGGGCGGTTGATCCTCGACATCAATTGTGTTCAAATAAGGGGTGTTGATGCCGGTCGGCATGCGAACGCCCGAGCGGTCGGCCCGAGCGATCAAGGTTTCGATCAAGAAGCGTGCCCGCTCCGCACCCTCGTTTCGTAAAACCGCTTCGAGGGAATCGAGCCACTCAGCTGTTTCAAGCGGATCAACGTCAACCATTTCGGTTGAAATCGGTTCGATGTAAGATTCGTTTTTCACGATCATCGCGCAAGACCTCCCGGCGCGTCCCATTTGACGCAGGACCATGATTCAAGGGGTTGTGGCTCGAAACGCTTGCACATTCTCCAGCAGCGATTGCGAGAGGCGGAGAAGGCGGTTCAAGCCATCAAGCCCGTCAAACAAGCGGAGAGAGCCTTGCCGGTTCCGTCGGCATTCACCAAGGTTCGATTGAGGGTCTTCAACTTTGTTAGGATAGGAAGGCACGGGAGTTGCGTCTACTTTCCTGGTGGAGATCGTTTTCTCATTGATTCTCACGACCCCGCGCCACCCCTCAATGAGAATCATTCCAGACCGTGAGAATCATGCCCAAACCGTGAGAATGAATTCCATCCGATGAGAAGCAAGGTAAATCCGATGAGAATCACGCCAAAATGGTGCGAATCATTCGGGGGGGGGTCGATGAGAATCAATTTCCATTACGTGAGAGACACTAACATTCAAATAGGTGTGAATCAATGAGTCTTTCCTCGACTTCCCTCGCCGTCTTGCTCTTCGGCGCGCTCACCGCGTTGCCACTACGTGGGCAGAACGTGCCCACCGAAACACCGATCGCGCCGCGAACGATCACCTTCACGATGGAAAAAGCGACCGCGCCCGATGTCGCCGCCGCGATCGCGAAGCAAACCGGCATGGAAGTCGACCTGACCGCCGTTGAGGGCAAAATGCCGGCCTCGCTCAAATTCAACCGAGGGAACTTTTGGGATGCGGTCGAATTCCTCGCGGTGGCGACGGACAGCCGGGTCGTGATCGGTTCGCAAGGGAAACCCGTTCGTTTGGTTCCGTTGAATGGCGGACTGAGAAATCCCGTTTCGATCGCCGGTCCGTTTCGCGTCGCGGCGCGGGAGGTCGATACACGGCTCGATTTGCAAACCGGCAAGGCGGTCTACGACCTGACGATCGACGTGGCCTGGGAAAGCCGTCTGCCGGTGTATCGAATGGATGCCTATCCGCGCATTTCCAGGGCGTTCGATGATGCCGGGCGGCCGATCACCGTGAAACCGTTCACGCCGCGGACACCCGTGTCGGGCGTTCAGCATTCGCTTCGCGTTCCCTTGGACGGTTTGAGTCGCCAAAGCAAAGAAATTGCGGTTCTGAAAGGGACACTGACGGCCACCGTGGCCGAGGAATTGCTCCGCATCGAGTTCGATGCCGACACGCCGGCCGCCAAGAAAGAAAAGGGTGTCGAGGTGGCCCTGAAGAAATTTGTCAAGCAGGGCGCTTTCTGGTTCGCGGACATTCAACTTATCTACCCAGCGCACAGTGCCGTTTTCGAGAGCTTCGAAACCTACTGGCTGAGCCGCAATCGCTTCACCCTGATCGCTCCCGATGGTAAAACCAAGTTCACGACCGAGGATTACGAAGAGGTTGGCAACCAATTGCGGTATCGTTTCAAGGAGGGGAAGGATTTCAAGCCGAAGGATCTCAAAGGCTGGAAGGTCGAGTACCAAACCCCCGGCGTGACGCGCGAAAAGGTGATCGAGTTTGAACTGAAAGGGATAAGTCTGCCGTAGGGAAAATTTCCACCAGGGGCCGCGTCCCCGGATAGGACAATCGCCGCGTGTCGAGCCAACGGAAGAAAGCCACCTCAGTTGCTTTGATGCCTAGAGTCCAGGCCAACAACGCGGCCGGGTCGAGTTTCAGCAAATACCGGCACGCCTTCTCGAAAGGGCCCACCCACAAGGCATGTTCACTCCTTTCCCAAAATCAAATCCACCACCCAGCAACCGCGCACGTTCGGCCCGCCGCCTCGGCAGTGATGGATGATCTCATCGTTGTCGCAACCGGCATCCATCAGGGCGTCGGCAAGGATCGGCATGCGGTCGTAGGCGCGGTCTTCGTAGATGGCTTGGGCTAGATCGACGACGTTAGAAGAAAGCCAGCGTGGGTCAAGTCGGACCGGGCGGAAGGGGTTGCCGAAGATGTCGCGGAAAACGATCGATTGCTCAAATTCATGTGTTCGTTCGGCGGGTCCGATTTCGGCATCGAAATCGTAGAGAATCGCATCGTTGTCGCCATTTGCGAGCCCAAACGCTCTCGCTGCGAATTCCGCACATTTTCTGGCTGAGTATCGGGCCGTTCCGGTTACAAGACTGGCCGCCCCAGTAGTGGCAAACTCGTTGGGCGTCCTATTCGAGCTCAATCTCGGAACCAACTGTCGCGCAGCATTTACCTCTTCTTGGCTCGCCAAACCGTCGAGATAACGATCCATCACGTCAACGGCGTTCTGGCCCCGCTTATCCGTCATCAAGTTCCAAACCGCACGGCAACACGCACAGCCAAACAGCCGTAATTTGCGGTTGCTCGCTCCATTGTCAAGAAACTCTAGTAGTTGCAGCGGATGATTAGATCCTAGCCATAGTTGCTCGATCATGGGCAATCCTCGCAAAAAAGGACGAGGAAAGGATATTTCCCTGAATACTAATATGCCCGCGCAAACACCACCCTCCCCGCACCCATCACGTCCCCTCTCTTCGCCCAGCCAAGTAGTCATTGCGCCATTGCCGGCTCGGCCGCAATTGCACGCCGTTTCGCCAAAAAGTCCCTCATGACCGAGATTAGTTCCTCGTCCTCGACGTCATAAATGGATTCCACCTCGGGGCCACGAGCGAGGGATGCGAACAATGCCATCCATTGGCCCATCCGCATTTCTGGGTGCAATTCGCTGAGGTGGCCCAACAATTCGAGTACTTCGATTCGCTCGTTGGTCATGGCAACTTGTCCCCTATTGTTGGAAATCTACGGTAGTCGGCACTTGGCTGCTCGGCGATCACTTCGACTCTGATCAAACGACCTGGCAAGAATTTCGCCACGCGTGTCGCTCGTGTTACACCATCGTAGATCTGTAATCGACCTCCGCCGTCGCGAAGAACGAATAGTGTGGGAAGTCCTCTGACGGACGTCCCGTGTAGTGCGATCTGCCGCGCCAGTTTTACTGGGTCCGCTCCGCCAATCCGTGAAGACGGCAAATAAAGAGTTCGCGGATCGACATCAAGGAATGTGGGCATTCGCAACCATCTCCATGATAACTGCCGCCGTCTTCTGACGGAACATCCAAAACCAGATGAGCCTCAATACGCCCGCGCAAACACCACCCTCCCCGCACTCGGCTTGCCCGTCACCATGCACACGCCCTCTTCTTTCGGCCGGTCGAATGGGATGCACCGAATCGTCGCCTTGGTTTCTTCCGCGATCTTGTCCTCGGTTTCGCGGGTGCCGTCCCAGTGGGCCCAGATGAAGCCGGGTTCTTCGATCAGTTGCTTGAACTGGTCGTAGCTATCGGCGCTCTTCATGTGCGAGTCGCGGAAGGCCTTGGCGCGATTGAAGAGGTTCGCCTGGATCTCGCGAAGGAGCTTGTCGATAAACGCGGCCGCTCCCTCCAGCGGTACGCCCATCGTCTTGCCTTCTTTGCCGGGAATATCGCGTCGGGCGACAACGCACGCCTGCTTCTCGATGTCCTTGGGGCCGATCTCGACTCGGACCGGCACGCCGCGGAGTTCCCACTCGGCGAAGCGGTAGCCGGGCATGTGCAGGAAGTCGGTGTCGACCTTCACATTCAGCGGCTGGTAGCCGAAGAAGTCGTCGCGCGGCAACGCTCGAATCGAGGCAGCGACTTTCTCCGCGGCGGCAATGCTGGGGCCACGCTCGGCGTCGTTCTTTCCCAGCGGGCAGATGACGACGTGAATCGGTGCCAGGCGCGGTGGAATCACGAGGCCGTTGTCGTCGGAGTGCGTCATGATCAGGCCACCGATCAGACGCGTCGAGACGCCCCAACTGGTCGCCCAAGCGTGTTCGCGCTTCCCTTCCGTGTTCTGGAACGTCACGTCGAACGCCTTGGCGAAGTTCTGGCCGAGGAAATGGCTCGTCCCCGCTTGCAGGGCTTTCCCGTCTTGCATCATGGCCTCGATGCAGAGCGTGTAGACCGCACCGGGGAACTTCTGGCCATCGCTCTTCGGGCCGGTGAGCACGGGCATCGCCATCCACTCTTCCGCGAACTTGCGGTAGGCGTCCATCAGGATGGTCATCGCCTCCTCTTCCGCTTCCTTCTGCGTGGAATGAGCGGTGTGGCCTTCCTGCCAGAGGAACTCGGCGGTGCGCAAGAACAGGCGCGTGCGCATCTCCCAGCGGACGACGTTGGCCCACTGGTTGATCAAGAGCGGCAGATCGCGGTAGCTCTGGATCCAGTTCTTGTAGGTGTTCCAGATGATCGTTTCCGACGTGGGGCGGACGATCAGTTCCTCTTCGAGCTTGGCCTCGGGGTCGACTTCGATCTTGCCGTTCACCGAGCGCAGCCGATAGTGCGTGACGACAGCACACTCCTTGGCGAACCCTTCGGCCATCTGCTCTTCCTTCTGGAAGAAGCTCTTGGGGATGAAGAGAGGGAAGTAGGCGTTGACGTGCCCGAGACCTTTGAAGAGTCCATCGAGGGCCCGCTGCATATTTTCCCAGATGGCGTAGCCGTTGGGCTTGATGACCATGCAGCCGCGAACGTCGGCGTTCTCAGCGAGGCCGGCCCGATTGACGATGTCGAGATACCACTCGGAATAGTTGGAGGCCCGCGTCGTGATCTTGTTGTCGTCCTTGGCGGGAGGGGTGTTCCCCTTCTGCTTCTGATCGGCCATTGATGCTCTCCGAATGGAATGCCGGAGGCGTGCGCCTCCGAATCGTAAACTGCGATTATAGGAATTGAAGCCCCAGGTCGAGGCTTTGCGAGACCTGGGGATAAGAGACATTCACCCCTGCCAGATCCACAGAATTGCCACGGCCAGGCAAATGACGGCAGTGACTACGATCCAGAGAGGCTTTCGTTCGCGGGGTGCGTCTTCTTCAGAAATGTAATGGCCGCAATAGGGGCACTGCTCGGCCCCGTCGTAGATTTGACGCTTGCAGTGGGGGCAAGGGATCGTGTCGTTTTCGTCGCTCTCGTCTTCTTCCCACTCTTCATCATCATTATCTTGAAGCGTACGCGGCATGAATTGGTCCTTGTCGCCGGGACTCCCTTGCTGGCGCTTCGGGCTCGGAAGATAGACAAAACGATCACGCCCGGGCTTACTTCTCCGTCACTTTCGTCTTCATATCGAGCATCTCGGCGACGTTGTCAACGACAAGGCTCGCGGGGGCCGAGGTCTGGTGGTATCCCCACATCGAGGTGACCAATTCGTAGCCCATGATGCCGCCAATGAACACGATAAAGACGGTTGGCAGCAGCACCAAGGCCGGTAGCATTCCCCACGGAGCGGAATGAACTTCTACGACCCGTTCGACAACGTCACGATCTTCGTCATCCTCGTCATCGTCTTTGACACCCTGGAGAGCCGCGCTCGCGGACATCCCGTCCTCATCAAGCTCCATGTCATCGAAGCCTTCCGAATCCTCGGAGAGAGCTACGCCGCCCTCATCGTCCTCGTCGGCCGCGCGTTTGGAGCGTTTCTTTTTGCCTGATTTGCGGGATCTCGCGGGTGGTTCCGTCTCGTCGTCGAGAACAACAACTTGACTGCCGCTCTCTTCGTCGACCTCAAGATCGGAGCTTGATTCATCAATGGCAAGATCGAAATCGCTGCTGCTTTCGAGATCCGTGTCAGCCTCGTCGATGGCGATGGCCTCGGACGCCGAATCGTCGTCGAGCGCGGGAATTTCAAAATCGGTCTCGAAGATGTC
>JAIOQJ010000059.1 GCA_021413475.1 Planctomycetota bacterium
TGGCCGATCAACTGATCGCCGCCAAGGAGTTCCTGGGCCATATCATCAAGGCCGACGCTCTGGCCAAGCTGGGCCGGCATACGCTCGCTCTCCAGGAATACGCGACCGGTGTCAAGCTCCTGAAGGCGCTGCCGAAGGAATACGAAACGGTGCTGGAACGAATCCTCGCCAGCCATCCCGATCTGCAAATTCCCAACAGCCGGCTCATTCGCGACGATTCGCTCGCTCTCAAACACTATGGCCTGGGCCTGGAAAACTACCGCAACGGGCAATACGAAAAGGCGGAGCAAGAATTCTTCACCGCCATCGGTTACGACAACCGCGATGCTCGCTACCTCTATTTCCTGGGCCTGGCCCGCTGGCAGCAAGGAAACACCGACGTGGCGATCCGGACGTATAAAGCAGCGGCACTCGTCGAAATGCAAGGCAAGCCGACGGGCAGGCTCGTCAACAGCAGCCTCGAACGGATTCAAGGGCCCACCCGATTGGAACTGGAAAAGTATCGACCATGATTGAATTGAATTGGCGAGCCGGCACCCGTGAGGGGCCGGAGTGTTTTCTTACTCCGGCCCCTCACGGATGCCGGCTCGCCTTTTTCCCTTGAATCGAAGCCCCCCCATCCCGCATACTATCAGTAGATTGATATTCGTTGATTGGCGTCGAGTGTCGCTAAGTGAACATGTCGCGAATGTGGAATGTATCTGAATCGCCAAGATTCTCGTGTCGATCGTCCCGAATGGGATCGTCCTCTCTCTTCCGCACTGAACCGCTCCCGGCCCCTATCTGCAGGAGTTAGCACGCATGGCTAAAGCCCGAGGCGATTTCACTGACATTTTGATCCGCAACCGAGTTCTTGGTCCGGATCAGCTCGAAGAGGCCATTCGCCTCAGTCAGCAGTCCGGCACGAAGATGCAGGATGCCATCGTCAAGTTGAATTACGCGACCATGGCCGAGGTGATGAACGCCCTGGCCGAGTTCCACAATCTGCAATTCGTCGATCTCAGCAACGTCGAGATTCCCAAGGCCATCATCGAGTTGGTGCCCGAATCGGTCGCCCGGGAGAACGTCGTTCTGCCGCTGACGCTCGAAGGGAACGTGCTGAAGCTGATTACCAGCGATCCATCGAATTACGACGCGATCCAGAAGCTCACGTTCATCTTGAACAAGGACGTCGTGCCGGTCTTGGCCGACCACGAGCAAATTCGCGAGGCCATCAACCGACATTATGGCCAGAACGAAACCGAGTCGATGGACTCGATGCTCGTCGAGTTCACCGACACGAACATCGACTTCACGCAGACGGAAAGCGCCTCGCAGATGGCGGCGGCGGACGATTCCGACGCGCCCAACCGTTCGCGGACCGGGTTCGCGTCCGCTACCGGATCGACGGTGTGCTGGTCGAACGTGATGCCGTCCCCCGCCGTATGTTGTCCGCCATGAACTCGCGCTTCAAGATCATGGGGAGCATCGACATCTCGGAGAAGCGCCGGCCGCAGGACGGCCGAATCAAGATGGCGGTGCAAGGTAAACACTTTGATCTTCGTGTGAGTCTTTTGCCGACGGTTCACGGTCAGTCGATCGTCATGCGTATTCTCGACCGGGGGAGTATCCAGGTAAGCATTCGCGATCTGGGATTCGGCGAAGAGGACTACACCCGCTTTCAACAGATCATCAAACGACCAAACGGTATTTTCCTTGTCACGGGTCCGACCGGTTCAGGTAAGACGACAACCTTGTATGCCGGTTTGAATGAATTGAACCGGCCCGATCGGAAGATCATCACTGCCGAGGATCCCGTCGAATACTATCTCCCTGGCATCAATCAAGTGGAAGTTAAACATTCGATTGGTCTCGATTTCGCCCGGATTATCCGTGCCATGCTTCGACAGGCACCCAATATCATTCTGGTCGGGGAAATTCGCGACAAGGAGACAGCCGAGATCGCGGTACAGGCTTCCCTGACTGGACACTTGGTTTTCAGTACACTACATACCAACGATGCGCCTAGCGCGGTGACTCGTTTGGGAGACATCGGCGTTCAGCCGTTCTTGATCGCCTCATCCGTAATTGCCATCATGGCTCAGCGGTTGGTCCGGGTGAACTGCCCGAAATGTAAACAAAAGTTCACTCCTACCGCCGCTGAAATTCACGCGGCGAACCTGACCCCTGACGCGGCGGCCAAGGCGAACTTCATGAAGGGGCGCGGCTGCAATCACTGCAATCAATCGGGCTATCGCGGCCGGATCGCCATCTTCGAAATGATGCGAATGACCTCGCAAATCCGCGAAATGACGTTTGCCCAGGCCCCCACGCAAACCCTGCGAAAGATCGCCCGCCAGAACGGGATGCGGACGTTGCTGGAGGACGGCATCGCGAAGTCCTGTAAGGGGTCAACGACTTTGGAAGAAGTCTTGAGTACTTGCCATGCGGAGGTGCAGGAGTTGAAGGCGTCGGATATGTAGATTTATTTTAGCCACGGATGGAACACGGATCAAACACGGATAAGAATGATCGGACATCGCGGGTGAAGTTCGTTCTCATCGCTTTTATTGGATTTATCTGTGTTCGATCCGTGTTCCATCCGTGGCTAACTCTTCCTGTTTTGGTTTTCTCCGAAACCGGCGTGATAATGGGGCAACGGGATCATTGCCCATCTCTTAATGATCTCACGCTGATGCGTCGGTTTCGGAACGGACCATAAAGCCATCATTCGAATGGCCGTCCTCCGAGGGTTTTCTGTGGCATCTACTGTTCAGATTGACAAGCTACTCTCGACCGTCATTCAATTGAAGGCGTCGGATCTTCACATCACGGTTGGCCAACCACCCGTGGTAAGACATCACGGGCGTATGCGCCGCCTCGAAACCAAGGTGTTGGATAACGACGATACCACGTCGTTGATGAAATCGATCACGCCCGACCGCTGCCAGCAAGAGTTGCAGGAAAAAGGCGGAGCCGACTTCGCGATCGAATTCACGGACGGTTATCGCTTCCGTGTCGCCGTCTTCAAGCAACGCGGTTCGATCGGCATGGTGCTCCGCCGGATTCCCAGCCAGTTTCTTACTTTCGAACAAATCGGCATGCCCGAGGCGATCCGTTCGCTGATTGTTCGGCCGCGCGGCCTGTTGCTCGTAACCGGTCCTACCGGATCCGGGAAGACCACGAGCCTGGCCTCGATGTTGAACTTCATTAACGACAACTACGATCGGCACGTGATCACTCTGGAAGATCCGATCGAGTATTACCACAAACACAAAAAATGCACGGTGAACCAGCGGGAAGTCGGCGTTGATCTGCCCGATTTCAAGGAAGGCATCCGCCGGGCCCTGCGTATGGACCCCGATATTATCCTGGTCGGTGAAATGCGCGATCTGGCGACGATCCATGCCGCCATCGAGGCCGCGGAAACTGGCCACGTCGTGTTCGGTACGCTGCACACTTCCGGGGCCGCCTCGACGATCAATCGTATTATCGACGTGTTCCCCAAAGATCAGCAAGATCAGGTCCGCACGCAGCTTTCGACCGCTTTGATTGGCGTACTCTCGCAAACCCTTTTGCCGAAGAAGCCCGAAGGGGTCGTGGCGGCGTACGAGATGATGGTCGTCACCGACGCCATCCAGAATCTCATCCGCGAAAACAAAGTCTACCGCATCGATTCAAGCATCCAGACCGGCCGTAAGCATGGCATGTTTCTCCTGGACGATAGCCTGTTCCGGCTCTGGAAGGAGGGTTTGGTTGATAAGGAGGAGTGTTTGCTCCGCTCGAAAAAGCCGCAAACCCTTGCCGAGAAGTTCCTGGCTTACGAACGCGGGGCGGCGGAAGATGCGGATGAAGAATACGAGGACGATGACGACGAAGACGAGGATGATGACGATGACGACGAGGAAGAGGAGACGCCGAAACGGCGGCGGAAGTGAGTCAGTGTGTTCCTCGTAAACCCAACGCGAGAATTCGTTAACCCGACGCGCTAGCGAGGGAATTCCCTTACTAGCGCGTCGGGTAACAAAACGGACAAAAATAGCAATGGCGACCCCGACTCCACCGAATCCGAACAATCCAAACCCGCCAAAGAAGCCGGCGGTTCCGGGGACTCCACCGGCCAAACCGACCGCTGGCGGTCCTCCGAAACCAGCAACGCCGGGAGCTCCGCCGCCAACGGGCAAACTCGTCTCGGCCGGGCCGTCCCAGCCGAAGCCGGCCCCCAAGCCTGCCACTCCGCCCACGGCCGGTAAGCCCCCTGCTCCGAAACCCGCGGCACCCAAGCCCGCCCCGAAGAAGCAGATCAGTTCGGGAGCACGCAAACTTGGCCAGGTGCTCGTCGATCTCGGTTTCATCGACGAGGCACAACTCGAACAACTTCTCGAAGATTCCCGCACACGCGACCTGCCGCTCGATCGTGTCGCGCTGGAAAGCGGCCTGGTAAACGACGATCAAATGCTCCAGGCCACGGCCGAGCAGATGGGGCTGCGGCTCATCAATCTCGATGAAGTGAAGCCGCAGGCCGCCGCGGTGGCGATGGTACAGCAGCAGATGGCGGATCTTTACAAGATGTTGCCGCTGTCGTACGAGAACGACATCCTGACCGTGGTCATGTCCGATCCGAACAATCTGCAGGCCCTCGACGACATCCGCAATTTTCTGGGAATCCAGCAAGTGCAGGCGGTTCTCGCCCCGCCGCGACGAATCGAGGAGGCTCTCTCCAAGGCGTACTCCGCCACCAAGGAGGAGTCGATCGCCGACCTGATCGCCAATCTCGACGCGGACTTGACGGTCGGCACCGTCCGCCGGGAAACGAGCATCGACCTCGAAGGCATGGAGGAAATGGCGAATGCCGCGCCCGTCCGCAAGCTCATCAACATGGTCTTGCTGATGGCGATCCGCGACAAGGCCTCGGACATTCACTTCGAGCCGTTCGAAGACGAATACAAGATGCGTTACCGCTGCGACGGCGTGCTTTATGAAATGGTGCCGCCACCCCGTCACCTGGCGACGGCTCTCTCTTCGCGTATCAAGGTCATGGCCAATCTCGATATCGCCGAGCGGCGCTTGCCGCAGGACGGCCGTATCGAATTGAACCTGGGCGGTAGCTCGATTGATATGCGCGTGAGCATCCTGCCGACGATGTTCGGCGAGAGCGTCGTCATTCGCGTGCTCGATCGCTCGGTCGTCAGCCTCGATCTCGAAAAGATCGGCATGGCCCCCGATATGCTGTCCGACTTCCGGACCTTGATTAACAAGCCAAACGGCATCTCGCTCGTCACCGGGCCGACCGGGGCGGGAAAAACGACGACGCTGTATTCCGCACTAAATGAACTGAATCAGATCACCGAGAAGCTCATCACCACCGAGGACCCGGTCGAGTACGAAATCGACGGCATCGTGCAGGTGCCGATCAACGCGGAAATCGAGATGACGTTCGCCCTGGCCCTGCGGGCGATCCTCCGGCAGGATCCGGACAAGATTCTCATCGGCGAGATCCGCGACCTCGAGACCGCTCAAATCGCCATCCAGGCGGCCTTGACGGGGCACATGGTCTTCTCGACGCTGCACACGAACGACGCCCCGAGCACCATCACCCGCCTCCGCGACATGGGTGTCGAACCGTACTTGATCACGGCCACGGTCGAGGGGATCCTGGCCCAGCGCCTCGTCCGCAAGATTTGCACGAATTGCCGCACGGCCTACGAACCGAACCGCGATCAATTGATGGAACTGAACCTCAAGGCCGACGACGTCCGGGGCAAGAAGTTCTACTACGGCGAAGGCTGCGACAAGTGCAACAGCAACGGCTTCAAGGGTCGCAGCGGCCTGTACGAACTGATGATGCTCAACGACGATCTTCGCGATCTGGTTTCCAAGGGCTCATCGACCGACATGCTCCGCAATTACTGCCGCAGCCACGGCGTCAAGGGCCTACGCGAAGCCGGCCTGGCCGCGTTGTTCGGCGGCGTCACGACGCTCGACGAGATTGTGCGCGAGACGGTGGTTGATGATGAGGGGTAAGAGCCGCTTGCGGCTTCGCGCTCATCGCGATGTCTCCAGCGGTTTGATTCACACAGCGAGCGCGAAGCCGCAAGCGGCTCCCGCTCAACACAACGGACACCGAAATGCCAAGCTACAAATACGAAGCGATGGATCCGAAAGGGGCCGAGGTCAAGGACGAGATCGAGGCCACCAACGAGGACGAAGCGCAACAAAAGATCAAGAACATGGGCTACTTCGTCACCAAGCTGACGAAGACGAGCGGCGGCGCGAAAGGGAAGAAGAAGACGAAGAAGGCGGGCAAATCCCGCAAGACCTTCGTCATCGGCGGCGTTTCGACCAAGATGCTCTGCACGTTCACCCGGCAGTTTTCAACACTCCAGGACGCCGGGTTGCCGCTCCTGCGCTCGCTCCGGATTCTCGAACGGCAGATGAAGCCGAGCGCGCTGAAAAACTCGTTGATCGATGTCGTCGAGGACGTCGAATCGGGAAGTTCGCTTTCC
>JAIOQJ010000284.1 GCA_021413475.1 Planctomycetota bacterium
CGGCTCTGCAAGCGTCCGGAATGACCATCAAGGTCATCGAAGATGTCACCCCGCTCCCGCACAATGGCTGCCGTCCTCCGAAGAAACGGCGCGTTTAATCACTTGTGGATCGTAACGGCAGAATGACCTGGCCGAGCGATAAACCGTGAACACCTAACACTCAGCGACAGAGACACATGGCACGTTATACCGATCCTGTTTGCAAGCGCTGCCGCCGCGAGCAGCAAAAGCTGTATCTGAAGGGCAGCCGGTGCTATAGTCCGAAGTGCCCGATTGACCGCGAAATGCCGGCCCCCGGTATGCACGGCCATCGCAAGGGTAAGATGTCGGAATACGGCATCCGCCTTCGCGAGAAGCAGAAGCTGAAATTCTTCTACGGCGTGCTCGAACGACAGTTCCGCCGTTATTTCGTCGTGGCTTCGCGCTCCGCGGAGAACACGGGCGAGCAGCTGTTGACCGTTCTCGAGCGCCGGCTCGACAACGTCATCCATCGCCTCGGTTTCGCCCCGTCGCGTGCCGCCGCTCGTCAGTTGGTAGCGCACGGCCATATCGTCCTCAATGGCTACAAGTGCGACATCCCGAGCTTGCTGGTGAAGCCGAACGATGTCATCAAGGTCAAGGGCCGACCCAACAGCTTGCAACTCGTGAAGCTGTTCCTGCAAGAAACGCACAAGGAACCGGTCCCCGATTTTCTGGAAGTCATTCCCGGCGAGAATCCGGAAGGCCGGATGAGCCGTATGCCGTCGCGGAGCGATGTGGATCCGCGTATTGCGGATATTCGCGAGCAGCTCATCATTGAAATTGCGACCCGCTAACACTTCGGCTGACAGTCATCGCTGGGCGACGGCTCGCGAGCCGTCCCCTTGTTACTGTTCGCTGATCCCCTGACCTTTGGAGGCCTGTGAAATGCGGATCAAATGGCGTGGTCTGGAATTGCCGAGCCGTGTCACGGTCGATCGCGCAACGCTCACCGACACCTACGGCAAGTTCTCCGCCGAGCCGTTCGAGCGTGGTTTTGGCATGACCATTGGCAACAGCATCCGGCGCGTTCTGCTCTCGAGCCTCGAAGGCTCCGCGATCACCCAGGTTCGCATCCAGGGCGTTCAGCACGAGATCACGACCATCCCCGGGGTGGTCGAGGATGTGACGGACATTGTCCTGAACATCAAGAGCCTGGTCGTCAAGAACCTCAGCGAAATGACGAAGACGATCCGGATCGACCGTCATGAGAAGGGCGTCGTCAAGGCTGCCGATATTCAGCACGACGAGGCGATTCAGATCATCAACCCAGAGCATATCATCGCCACGCTCACCGGCGATGTACCCTTCGTCGTCGAGTTGACGGTCGAGAATGGCCGCGGTTATCGGTCGACGGAAGAGAATCCGAACAAGGAACGAGCGATCGGCGACATCCCGCTTGATGCCAGCTTTTCTCCCGTTGTTCGCGTGAAGCACGAGATCGAGGAGACTCGCGTCGGTCAGAAGACCAACTACGATCGCCTCATTCTGGAAATCTGGACGAACGGCACGATCACTCCCGGCATGGCGGTCGTCGAATCGGCCAAGATCATGCGGAAGCATCTGAACCCCTTCGTTCAGTACACCGAACCCGGCACGGAAATGCCGATCGACGACAAGCTGGAGATCGGCGGTTCGCCGCGCGATGCCGTCGATCAAGAACTCGAGCGGAAGCTCAACATGAGCCTCGCCGAACTGGAACTTTCGGTCCGGGCTACGAACTGCTTGGAATCCGAGGGGATCACGTCGGTCCGCGATCTGGTTCTCCGCTCCGAAGACGAACTGCTGGAAGTGCGAAACTTTGGCGAAACGACGCTCCGCGAGGTGAAGAGCAAACTCACCGAACGCGGCCTGACCTTGGGCATGAAATTACCGTCAGCGGCACGCCGCTGATCGAGCGGGCAGCGCGTGGCGGGGAGGATTTCCCCGGATGCATTGCCCGACACCTGACACCTGAGACCTGGTTACAGCCATGCGACATCAGTTAGCCGGCCGACAACTCGGCCGCAACGCCAGCCACCGACTCGCGATGTTCCGCAATATGACGCGGTCCTTGATCGAGCACGGCCGGATCATCACCACCGAGCAGAAGGCGAAGGAGCTTCGTCCCTTCATTGAAAAGATCATCACGTTGGCCAAGCGCGGCTTGGCGACGGGCGATCCGATCAAGGCCCTGCATGCTCGCCGTATCGTGATGGCTCGCCTAGGCCCGGTTGCCAAAGTCCCCTTCCATGACAAGGACGAGATGCCGACCGATGACAATGTCATGAAAAAACTCTTCGGCGAGCTCGCGCCGCGCTACAAAGATCGCCCGGGAGGCTATACCCGCATCATCAAACGGCACGAACGCCGCTTGGGCGATGCCGGCGTTACCGCCTTCATCGAATTACTCAAGGAAGGCGAAGTCAAAGTTCGGGCCAGTGTGAAGAAGGAAGCGGCCCCGGCCGTCGCTCCCGCACCGGTGGTCGCACCCGAACCCGCACCGGCCCCCGCGCCCGAGACACCGCCGAACTCTTGATTTTGAATGAACAACGAGAGCCTCGCGATTTTCGCGAGGCTCTTTGCTTTGGTCGTGGATGGTGTTACGCCCAATTGCTGAGACTTCTCCGTGGTCGGAAACAGGGAGAGCAGTCTCATATAATCAAATCGATCCATCTTCTCGATTCACGGAGCCGCTCCATGGCAGACTACACCCTTACCGATCTAGCCAAAATGTTCGATCACTCCCTGCTGCAACCCGTGCTGACCGACGCGGAGATGGAAGCGGGTTGCAAGGTTGCCCTCGAGTATGACGTCGCGTCGGTCTGCATCAAACCCTACGCAGTCCCGCTGGCGGCACGGATTCTCAAGGGTTCGACCGTCGCTGTCTGCACGGTGATCGGCTTCCCGCACGGCGGCAACGTGACGCGAATCAAAGTCGCTGAGGCCGAGCAGGCGATGGCCGACGGGGCCATCGAACTCGACATGGTTTGCAACATCGGCAAGGTGCTAAGCAAAGACTGGAGCTACGTGAAGGACGATATCGGAGCCGTGGTGAAGGCCGCCCACCACAAGAAGGCTCGAGTAAAAGTGATCTTTGAAAATTGCTTCCTCCAGGATGAGCACAAGGAAATGCTCTGCAAGATCTGCGGGGAAGTGAATGCGGATTGGGTGAAGACCTCAACCGGCTACGGCGACAGCGGGGCGACCGACCATGATCTCCTCCTAATGCGCCGTTGTTCCCCATCGCATGTGCAGGTGAAAGCCGCCGGCGGTGTCCGTACCTTCGAACGCGTACTCGCCGTGCGAGCGCTCGGTGTAACTCGGATCGGGGCGACGGCAACCAAGGGGATTCTGGAAGAGTGCAAGGCGAAATTGGCGGGGAAGTAGATAAATTGGCCGCGAGCCCGAAGCGCTAGCATGGGCGAACGTTCTCCCTTGCTGGCGCTTCGGGCTCGGAATAATCCTTCACCCCTTCATCAACTGCAACCGCACCAAATTCAACGCTTGCTTCGCGGTGCGGCTTTGGATCTCCTGACGCGTGCCCATCCAGCTAAACGGTTGAACGATCGAGCCGCCTTCCCAGGCGAGGCCGACGAAGACAGTGCCGACCGGTTGCGCTTCGCCGCCGTTTCCGGGTCCGGCCAGGCCGGTAGTACTTACAGCAAAGTCACTGCCATACTTCTGCCGGCATCCGATAGCCATCGCCTCGGCCACTTCTTTAGAGACCGCTCCCTTCGTCCGCAGTAATTCCGCAGGCACTCCCAGCAGATTTTCCTTCCAGGGATAGGTGTAGGCGATCACGCCCCCCATCAGACAATTGCTGGCACCCGGCACTTGAGCAATCCGGTTCGCGACCAGGCCGCCGGTGATGCTCTCGGCCGTGGCGATCGTTTTTTTCTTGTCGACGAGCAAGCGGACGACGATGTGTTGCAGTTCTTCGTCCTCGGCACCAAAAACGAGCTCGGCCAGTCGTTCGCGGATGAGAGCTTCGATCGGATCGATCTGTGCCAAGGCATCCGCATGGGTGGGGGCATGCGACAAGATGCGGAGTGAAATGACCGCATCGCTTACGGTGATTCCTACCTCCGGAACGTGTCCGCGCCTGGTCAGGTCGAGCAGCTTCTCCTCGACTATCGACTCGCCGGCCCCGAACGTGTTGATCTTCCGCTGAAGGAAGACGCCGCCGCCGATGCCGAGAGCGAGCAGTTTCGGCTTCACCTGCTCTTCGAACATCACGAACATCTCGGACGGGACGCCCGGCATCGCGAAGAGTTGCTTGCGGCCGAACGTCATCCACACACCGGGGGCCGTGCCGCAGGAGTTCAGAATCGGCATCGCCCCCCTGGGAAACAGGGCTTGCACACGGTTTCGGTCGGGCATCGGCCGATTGCGTTTCGCGAACATTTGCCGGATTTGTTCGACGGATACAGGGTCTTCGACCAGTTCCACTCCAGCCACCAGGGCGAGGGCTTCGCGGGTTAGATCGTCCTGGGTCGGGCCGAGACCGCCGGTCACGAGGACGAGATCGGCCCGGTCCAGGGCGATCTGGAAGCATTTCACGTTGTCATCGAGATTATCCGCGATGGTCGTGTGGAAACCGACGGGAACGCCCATCGCCGCCAGTTTCTGGCTCAGCCATTGGGCGTTGGTGTCGAGATTCTGCCCGCTCGTCAATTCGCTGCCGATGGAGATGATTTCAGATTTCATGATGCCTTCCGGTCAAACCAGATACTTGCCGTCGCTCTCGGGCATATAGGGGCGATCCCACTGGAGGATTTCGATGCGGTTCCCCTCGGGATCGTGGATGAAGAAGCGATCGGCGTTGGGGATCTTCACCGTTTCATCGATCGCGATCCCCTGGGCCGTCACATGGGCTCGGGCCGCGTGAATGTCGTTGACATGCAGGCAAAAGTGCCGGGGGCTAACGGAATCCGCTTTTTCTTTGAGCAGCAGGTGCAGGTAAGTGCCGCCCAGATCGTACCAGGCGACGATAAAATCGAAGGTCTTCGGCGGTGCGATCTCGCGGAGGCCAAGCTGCCGGCCGTAAAAATCCCGCGCCCGGGGAACATCGGTGATGATGACGGAAACATGGTCGATATGCGTGACGGGAAGCCCGGCCATGGCCGCCTCCTGCCTGAATGTTGGTTGAATCGCCTGACGAATAGGGATTCTATGAAATGTCGCGTTCGCGGTTCACGCGTGAATTCGCCCAATTGGTGTCCAATGGCTGGTGAATGCCACGGATCGGCCGTCTGGAGTGCGCCAATCGCTTCTGGCATTTGGCGAGCCACGTTGCGTAAGCGCGTGGAGTTTTGCGAATACTCCACGCGCTTACGCAACGTGGCTTGCCAGAATCCGTTGGCGCCTGTGCCCCGTGGAAGTTCCCGGCGAGTCATTGCTAATCACTCGCGCGTGGGCTACAATCTTCTGAGTTCTTCAATATTGTCAGGCGAAACCGTCGGAGGCTGGCGACTGTGCAAATTAAAATCGCTGCCCGTCATGGGCATCTGAATGAAGATCATCAGCAACAGATTCGGGATAAGGCGGAGAAACTCCTGCATTATTTCGACCGAATCACGATGATCGAAGTCACGGTCGATCTCCAGGACAAGATCCACAAAAAGGTGGAAATCCTGGTGGACGCGGAGCACAAGCACGATTTCATTGCACGCGACCAGCACGAAGAAGTGATGGGTGCCGTCGATCTTTCGATCGATCGCATCAAACACCAGATTCACAAGTACAAAGAGAAGATTCAGTCTCACCGACGCGATCCCTCCCTCGCGGACGTGAAAGAAGTGAAAGACGAAGAGTGAGTTTTTCCTTGGCAGGACGCCGCCCAGCTCGCCCAAGCTTGATCGGGAGCTCGATCGTTCGTGAGTGCTTGCTTATGCGGATGTCGAACTTTGTTGTGCGCGACGCCATCATTCCCACCTTGACCGCTTCCACCAAGGAAGGGGTGATCCGGGAATTGGTGAAAAGCCTGCAATCGGCGGGCTACTTTCGCGACACCGACATTGAGGATATCGTCAAGTCCGTCCTTCGCCGCGAGCAACTTGGCTCAACGGGGATCGGTCGGAATATTGCCATCCCGCATTCGAAGCATGCGAGTGTCGATCGCTTGATCGGCACCTTGGCGATTTCGCAAAGCGGCGTTCCTTTTGACTCGATTGACGGCGAGCCGGTCTACGTTTTTGTGCTGCTGGTCTCTCCACAGGATCGCCCTGGCGATCACTTGCGAGCCCTCGAAAACGTCGTCCGGACCATGAAGGACGATGCGTTCGTCAAAAGTTTGCGGCAGGCCACGACTCGCGAACAGATTTGGCACCTGATCGATGAAGCCCAGCCTCCTTGGGATCGGTAAGCGAGCCCAGGTGGAGCGGAATCCCTATGCAACAATGTCGGCAGATAGTCGCCGGCGCTTGAGGAAACGGTGGAACCTCACACAGCCGATCGTTTGAAGTCTGAAATTCAGGGCCGTTTGCGCGGCACCGTGGTCGTCGTCAATCCGCAGGGATTGCACATGCGGCCGGCGATGGCCTTTGTTCGCACGGCCCAAGCGTTTGTTTCCAAGGTGACGGTCTGGCAAGGTGAGCGATCGGTCAATGGGAAGAGTTTGATCGATCTCCTACTTCTCGCGGCCGAGCCAGGCTCGGAATTGATTGTGGAAGTTGACGGCAGCGATGCACCTTCCGCTCTGCCGGCGTTGATGGAAATTCTTGCCGCTCCGGCGGCGGAAGATCTCGATGGTGAATCCGATGGCTGACGTCCGGCATTTTTGAGAGAGGCGACCCAGTTCTCCGATGCAGATCCTGCGCGGCATCCCGGTTTCCCAAGGCGTCGCACTCGGCCCCGCGCTCGTGCTCGACTCCGAGGGATTCCGTATCCCTCAACAACGCGTCGGCCCCGACCAAGTCGAATCCGAAATTCAACGCCTGCGCGTGGCCTTGAAAGCGGCAGGCGAAGGGGCTCGCGCCACCGAAAAAGAGATGGCGGACCAACTCGGCCGCAAGTACGGAGCCATCTTCGCCGCCCATGCCATGCTCTTCGAAGATCCTTCACTGATCGCGGAAGTCGATGGATTGATCCGCAAGGAACGCTTCACCGCCGAGTATGCCGTCAGCCGGGCCATGCGCGAGTACGTCAAGGTCCTGCAGGGGCTTGGCGATCAATTCTTTACTCATCGTTCCGCCGACTTGTTCGATGTCGAAAAACGCATCCTCCATCATCTGCTCGGTGATCAGCGCGAAGCGGTCCATCGCCTGACCGAACCGGTAGTGATTCTCGCGGTCGATCTCTCCCCAAGCGAGACCGCGGCACTCGACTCGGGAAAAGTGTTCGCCTTCGCGACCGAGCATGGCGGCAGGGCGTCGCACACCGCCATCATCGCCAACGCGATGGAAATCCCAGCCGTCGTTGGCCTCGGCAATTTCCTGGCCGATGTTTCCGGCGGCGATTTCGTGATTGTCGATGGCACGCACGGCTTGCTGATTCTCGATCCCGATGCCGCCACCATCGAAAAATACCAGAACCTTCGCAATTCCCAGCGCCAGCAAGCCAGCCGCTGGGTCGTGCAACGCGATTTGCCGCCGCAGACCAAAGACGGCGTCCGGATCATGCTCTTCGGCAACATCGAATTCCCGTCCGAGGCCGATCACTGCCAGGAACGAGGCGCGGACGGCGTCGGGCTGTATCGCACGGAATTCCTGTATGTCGGACGCAAAACCGATCCCACGGAAGACGAGCATTTTCAGGCGTACATGACCGTCCTGAAGAAGCTCGGCAACCAATCGGTGGTCATCCGCACACTGGATGTCGGGGCCGACAAATTTGGTTCGCTGCCATGGACGGGGCCCGAGGAGAAGAACCCCTATCTGGGAATGAGAAGCATTCGCCTGTGCTTGCGGAACTGGCCTCTCTTCAAGACCCAGTTGCGCGCGATTTTGCGGGCGAGCGCCTTTGGCGACATCCGGGTGATGTTTCCGATGGTCAGCACGCTCCAGGAAATCCGGGAATGCAAGTTCTTACTTGCCGAAGTGAAGGAAGATTTGCAGGAAGACAAAATCGCCTTCAATAAAGACTTGCCGGTTGGTACAATGATCGAAGTTCCGTCGGCCGCCCTGATGGCGGATTCGTTGGCTCGGGAAGTTGATTTCTTCTCGATCGGTACCAACGACCTGGTCCAGTATACACTGGCCGCCGACCGGACGAACGAATTGATGGCGACGCTGTACACCCCATCCGATCCCGCGGTTTTGCGGCTGATCCACCGGGTGGTGCAAGCGGCCGACAATCAGGGAATCGAAGTCAACGTCTGCGGCGAGATGAGCGGCGACCCGATTTACACCATGCTCCTGCTCGGTTTGGGGCTACGCCAGCTTAGTGTCACCCCGCAGAACCTTCCGGAGATCAAAAAGATCATCCGGTTGATTTCCCTGGACGATGCCCGACGCGTGGCTGCCGAGGCGTTAAACCTCGAAACTGCCCGCGACGTGACGAATTACTTGAGAGATCAGACCCGAAGAATATTACCCGAAGCGGTCGAGTAAAGCGACGTCCCGAGCCGAATGGCCGGGCCACTTTACCCGACAACGAGCGACACGAGCCATTCGTGATGGAATTTCGCCAGGTTGGACAGATCGACATGCCGCGCCTAGACTCGGGAAGACGCCCCACGCCTTCTCTAGACTTTCGCGGCTTTGTCGTTGATTGCCCACCCGATCGATCACCACTCCCATCATGCCGGATGAATCCGTTCCAACGATCCCATCCGGGCATTGCTCCCCCTCGCTTGTGCTTCCTCCCCGAAGGAGGATGCGGTTCGCACTCGTCTCCACAACGAGTAACGGCGAAACGCGGCACGAGGCATGGCATTCGATAAAGTCCGAATCCGGTTTCGCAAGGACGGCGATCGCCGTTTCGTCAGCCATCACGATCTGATGCGCGCCTTCGAACGCATGCTCCGCCGTGCCGGCCTCCCTTTCCGCTCAACCGAAGGCTTCCATCCTCAACCACGCGTTGTCTTTTCTCTCTCGCTGCCGCTCGGCATGTCCGGGATCGATGAAGTCGTCGAAATCGAATGGCTGGAACCGGTAGAACCGTCCGAAGTCCTCGAGCGCCTGACCCGTTGCGCTCCGGAAGGTCTTCACTTTTTCAACGCCCGTCGAATTGATTTGAAGCAAGCAGCCAAGCCGCGTCGAGCACTTTATCGGATGCCGATCCCCGCGAACGAGGCCGAAGAAGTCACGGCACGCTGCGAGAAGCTCTTGGCTAATGCGGAACTCTGGATCGACCGCGAACGGCCCCGACCGCGGCAGGTCAATGTCCGCCCCTATATTCATGCGTTGTACGTCGAAGATGGTCAACTCTACATGGACGTCTGGATCTCGCAAGAAGGCGGGGTCCGGGCAGATGCACTGGCGAAGGTTTTAGATCTGAATCACTTGCTCGATGCCGGTGCGGTGATCGAGCGCGCGAAGTTGGATATCGAGGACGAGATCGATCCCGCGGCAGCGGCCTTACGGCCGGCATTGCCGAGACGGGAAGATCGCGGAACCTTGGAACGGCCGCTACCGCGGCCGTTGACGCCGCCGCCACTTTTGGTCGCGGTGCCCGGCTCGCACTGGGGGGCGTCCCCCAATGGGCCGATCGTCGAATGAACACGAACACCAGGCGCCCATACGAGGGGATGACAGGGCAATGTCCCGATTCCTCGTCCCGCGCCGAATCAACTGTGAAAGGTTTTCATGAAGAAGGAAATGCTGATCAATGTCCTCCAACCGGAGGAATGTCGAATCGCCATCGTCGAGGATGGCACGCTCGAAGAACTCTACGTTGAACGCGCCAGTCAGGAAAGCTACGTCAATAACATCTACAAGGGCCGGATCGTCAACATCGAGCCGAGCATCCAGGCCGCCTTCGTCGATTTCGGCATCGGCCGCAACGGCTTCCTGCATATCTCCGACGTCGATCCTGTTTATTACAAGCACCTCGACACGCGAGGCGGCGGCGGACGTGATCGCGATCGCGGCGATCGCAATGATCGTGGCGGCGGACGCGGCCGACGCGATGATCGTCGCGACGACCGCCGGGACGATCGGCCACCACGCCGAAATTTCGAGCCCGTGGTCATCCCCTCCGGCGATGTTGTTCCTCCCGAGTTTGCGGAGGAGCCGGCACCGGCCGCCGAGTTGCAGGGTTGGCTCGAACCGGCCGCGCCCATTGTCAGCGGACCTGTCGATGCCGTGGACGTGGAAGATGACGGTTTCGGTGCCGGACTGCTCGATGAGCCCGGTGAGGTGGCGTCGTTCGGTGAGGTTGTCGAGGGCATATCGGGCGGCGAAGCACCTGCCGCCGAAGAAGCCCCTGCCGATGCCCCGCGCCGTCGCGGCGGACGCGGCCGATCGCGCCGCGGCAAGACCGAAGGCGAAGAACCCGCCGCGGGGCCGCGCCGTCGCGCTCCCAAACGCAAGACCGAGGAAGAAACGCCCGGCGAAGCACCGCCGGCCGCTCCGGAAGGTCCCGGCCCGGACGACGAGAAGCCGCGCCTGATGGATTCCGCCGAACGCCGCACCTCCGGCGACGAACCGGAAATCGACTCGGGTGATTCGGATGGCGGCATCGTTTTCGATCCGTTCGCACCGAACGACCGATTCAATGCTTCCCCGGCTTCGTCTCCAGCGCCCAAGAGGCATGTCGAACCCGTCGAAGAGGAAGAACTCCAGGAAGTCACCGAGAAGCCGGAACGCGAATTCGAAGAACCGCGACGTCAGCAGGAAGATGATGAAGAAGACGACCGCATGCAGGAAGAAGAGGACGACAGCGACGTCGATGAAGGCGATGGAGAGGATGAAGGCGAGGGCGAGGGAGGCGGAGGCGGCAGTTATCAGCGCGGCGGTCGCTCACGCGATCGTGGCGGTCGGCCGGGCGGCAATCGCCCAGGCGGACGCCGCACCTTCAGCCGCGACGGCGGGCGTCCCAAGCCGCCGATCCAGGAAGTCTTCAAACGCGGCCAGGAAGTCATTGTCCAGGTCATCAAGGAAGGGATTGGCACCAAGGGGCCGACCCTCAGCACCTACATCAGCATCGCCGGCCGGTATCTCGTGCTGATGCCCAGCTTGAACCGCGTGGCCGTCTCCCGCAAGATCGAAGACGAGAACATCCGCGTCCGGCTCAAAGAGAGCCTGACCGCTCTCAACCCGCCGCGCGGGATCGGTTTCATCATCCGCACCGCGGCCATCGACCGCAACAAGGCCGAGCTTCGCAACGACTTGACCTACCTCGTTCGCCTTTGGGAAGTGTTTTCGAGCCGGGTGGTCAAGCGGCCCGCGCCAGTCGAGATCTATCGCGAAAGCGACATGATCACGCGCACCATCCGCGACATCTTCACCGCCGACATCGATTCGATTTATGTCGATGAAGCGAACGCATTCCAGCAGGCGGCCGAGTTTCTGAAGATCGTGATGCCGCGTTACGCCGACCGCATCAAGCACTATGCCGACACCGAGCCGATCTTCACCCGCTTCAAGATCGACCCGGAAATCACCCGCATCAACGAGAAGAAGATCCCGCTGGCGATGGGCGGTTCGATCGTCATCGAGCAGACGGAAGCCCTGGTGGCCATCGACGTGAATAGCGGTAACTTCCGGGCGGAGAATAACGCGGAAGAGACCGCCTTCCAGATGAACATGCAGGCTGCCAAGGAGATCGGCCGGCAACTGCGGCTTCGCGATCTCGGCGGCGTGATCGTCAACGACTTCATCGACATGAAGGACGAACGGCATCGCCGGTCGGTCGAACAGGCTTTGCGCAACGCCTTACGTCGCGACCGGGCTCGCACGAAGATCCTCAAGACCTCTGCCTTCGGTGTCATCGAAATGACCCGCCAGCGGATCCGGCCGTCGCTCAAGCGAAGCGTCTTCACCGACTGCCCGCACTGTCGCGCTACCGGCTACGTCAAGACGAGCGAGAGCATGAGCATCGAGGTCATGCGCATGTTCCAGTTGGCGGCCCATCGCAAGACGATCCGCACACTGAGCGCCAAGTGCCATCCCGAAGTGGCGAACTACCTGCTCAATAAGAAACGCAAGGAACTGATGCAATGGGAGGAAGTCGGCCAGATGCAGATCACCGTCAACGGCGTGATCGGCGTGTCGCCCGAGTTCCTGGAACTGCAAGGCTTCGACAACAACGGCAACGAAGTGAAGGTCATCCCGGTTGAACCGGTCAAGGCCTTCCCTGATCGCCGCCCCGCTGAAGACCGCGACCGACGCGGTGGAGGTGGACGAGATCGCGGTGGCGATCGAGGGGGCGACCGTGGCGGTGATCGCGGAGGCGATCGACGTGGGGGTGGCGGTGGCAGAGGCGGACGTGATCGTCGGTGAGT
>JAIOQJ010000285.1 GCA_021413475.1 Planctomycetota bacterium
TCGGCAATCGTCAGCCCCAGCGTGGGGATCGCTTGCAAGCGCTTCCAGCCGCGCGTAACGCGTTTTTCTTCATCGGCAACGAAACTCGGATCGAGGTTTGCCTTGGCGAATACTCCCTCGCATCGCATCGGCTCGAACGCGGCATCGACGATGAATTGGGCCAGTTCCGGATGGCAGCGCACGTGCCGTTCCCTCTGCAAATGAAGGCGTTCAAGCGGCACGTCGCCGAGGACGTAACGGAGGTACAGGGCCGAATCGATAATGGCCTCGACATCCTGCCCGCAAACCTCGCAGCGATAGCCTTCGTCGCACTTCGCCATCAGTGGCCTCGCAGGTGCTTGGAAAACCCGACGTGGATCATTCTAACCGCTCCTGTAGAATAAGGGAACGGAATCAGAGATGGGGACCGGGCCGATGAATATTTTCGATCGTTTTCGCCTCGACGGCAAGAAAGCCTTGATCACCGGCGGCAGCCGGGGACTCGGCCGCGCGATGGCCCAAGCCCTTGCCGAGGCCGGGGCAGATTTGCTTTTAGTCGGCCGCGAAGCGGAGAGTCTCAACACCGCCCGCGAGCAACTCAGCGAGGGCGGCCGGCGGGTCGAGACCATCGTCGGCGACGTCGGCACTCCCGCGGAGGCGGAGCGGATTTGCAAGGAAGCCCTCGAACGAATGGGCGGCTTCGACATTCTGATCAATAACGTCGGCGGCCGGCGAATCAGCATTCCGACCGAGGACCTGCCGCTCAAGGATTGGCAGAACATCCTCGACTTGAATCTCACCAGCGCCTTCCTCTGCTGCCAGGCCATCGGCCGCGGCATGATCGAACGGAAGCAAGGGAGCATCATTAATGTGACTTCGATCTCGGGGATCGTCGTCAACAAGGGGATCCACGGCCGAACCTACGAAACCTCGAAGGCCGCCCTGACGGCCTTCACCAAGACGCTGGCCGTCGATTGGGCCCCGCATCGCATCCGGGTCAATGCGATCGCGCCGGGCGGCTTCATGACCGATCCGAATCGCCGCTGGTTCAAGGAAAAACCTGAACTGCACGATACCTTCGTGAACCAGATTCCCATGGGCCGACTGGGGGAGCCCGACGAAATCGGCCCCCTGGCCTTGTATCTGGCGAGCGATGCTTCGACCTACATGACGGGTGCCACCCTGGTCATCGATGGCGGCTACACGTTGTGGTGAAATGAACTTGTTCCATTTAACGGCGGCTCAAAACGAGTCGCTGGAGAGATTTGATGCCAGTTCCCGTCGTCGCGATTATCGGTCGTCCCAATGTCGGCAAATCGTCGCTGTTCAATTACCTGGTCGGCCGGCGCGTCAGCATCGTCGAACCAACGGCCGGGGTGACGCGCGATCGCGTCACATCCCTGGTGGAAGTGAAGGATCGCTTCTTCGACCTGACCGATACGGGCGGCATCGGCATCGTCGATCTCGACAATCTGGCGGCCGACGTCGAGAAGCAAATCCAGTCGGCGATCGATCTGGCCGACGTGATCCTTTTCGTGGTCGACGCCCGCTCCGGGCCGACACCGCTGGATGAAGTGGTCGCCTCACGGCTGCGGAAAATGTCCACGCCGATCATCTGTGTCGTCAACAAGTGCGACACGGAAAAGATGGAGATGGAGGCGACGGAATTCCATCGCTTCGGCTACCAACCCGTGATCCCCGTCAGTGCGGAGCAGCATCGCGGCAAGGGGCAATTGCTCGCCGCCATCCTCAAAAGGCTTCCCGATGGCAAGGACGAAGTCGCCCCTGACGCGGTGCATCTCGAACTGGCGATCGTCGGCCGGCGCAACGCGGGGAAGAGTACGTTCATCAATAGTCTCGCCAAGGCCGATCGCGTGATCGTCAGCGAAATTCCGGGAACCACTCGCGATAGCGTCGATGTCCGCTTCGAGCGCGACGGCAAGACCTTCATCGCAATTGACACCGCCGGCGTGCGGCATCGGAGTTCGCTGGCCAATAGCATCGAGTTCTACAGCATGGCCCGGGCCGAGCGCTCGATTCGCCGGGCCGAGGTCGTGTTGCACTTCTTCGACGCCAGCCTGAAGATCAGCCGGGTCGATAAGCAATTGACCGAGTACATCCTCGAACATCACAAGCCGGCGATCTTCGTCATGAACAAGTGGGATCTCTTGAAGGATGAGGTTTCCACGGCGGATTTCGCGGAGTACGTGAAGAAGAATTTCCCGATGCTGGACCACGTGCCGATCGCCTTTATCTCGGCGATGAACAGCCGAAACGTGCATAAGGTTCTGAATCTGGCCCAGCAACTCGTCAAGCAGGCGAACACGCGGGTGACGACCGGAGAACTCAATCGCACGTTGCGGATGGCCGTCGAAGCCAATCCGCCCACCATGAAACTAAAACGACAGCCGAAGATCTATTACGCGACGCAGATTGCAGTCGCCCCGCCGACGATCGTGATCTTCACGAACGGGCCCCATCTGTTCGAATCGAATTACGTGCGTTATCTGACGAAAGTTTTCCGCAACCATCTGCCGTTCACCGAGGTGGCTATCAAGCTGGAATTGCGTTCGCGCAAGGGTGCCCCGTCCGAGGATGATCTCGATCGGCAGCCGAAGATCGCGACAGAACTCGAAAAGCCGAAGCGTGAACGCCGTAAGAAAAACACGACCCCCGAGGTTTGGGACGTTTGACCATGCGTGCCGGTATTCTCCTTGCTTTGGCGGTGGCCTCGACGCCGCTCTGGTTTCGGCCGGTGCAGGCCGCGCCGGAGGAGAAATTCACGCACTTCACCGGCGACGTGGTTGCACTCAAAGCAGTGTTCGAGAAGGAAGGCGTCAAGCTCGATCGCGCCCTGGTCGTTGATGGCAAGTCGTATCCGATTATCAAGGACGTCAGTGGCCGGCGTTTCTCCAAGGACGACCGCTTGCTCAATAAGAAATATCAAATCACGGGCCGACTCGTCGGCGGCACGATGCTGCAAGTCATTTCGGTACGCAGCATCAAAGACGGCAAGCTTCACGACATTTACTACTGGTGCGACATCTGCGCCATCCGTCGAAGCGAAATGAACGACTGCGAGTGTTGCGGCGCGCCGATGGAGTTACGCGAGGAACTGCTTGGCAAGTAAGGACGTTCACCGTCGCGAAACGTTCAACAGATCTCCCTTGAGGATTCCGCGCTGATGCGAAAAATCTGGACCATTGCCCGTCGCGAATACCGGGCCGCGGTGCGATCGAAGGCCTTCATCGTGACGATGGTCCTCATGCCGGTTCTGATGGGCGCGAGCATTGGCATCCAAATGCTCTTCAAGAAACTCGATGATAACAAGGACAAACGCTACGCGGTCATCGATCGAACGGGCGGCGACTTGGCGCGAACACTGGAAGCATCGTCTCAACTCTACAATCAACACCTGGTCTTCGACCCGCAGACGAAAAAGCAGATTGCCTCCAAGATCATCCTCGAAGTAATACCTCTTGATGAAGGTACTCCCGAGGCGATCTCCAAAGTGCGTTACGAGCTATCCCAACGGGTTGAAAAGGACGAAATCGAGGGGATCATCGAAATAGGTCCAAAAATCTACGAGGTGCGCGGCGATCCGACCCAAACTCCCGACCAGATCGACGACGAGCACGCGATTCGCTTTCAGGCCAAGAAGCCGACGCAGCGAGCCTTCATGACCTGGGCGGAGCAATCGATCAACGCGGGCGTCCAGGTCAAGCGATTCACGGAGAAGAAGCTCGATCCCATC
>JAIOQJ010000286.1 GCA_021413475.1 Planctomycetota bacterium
CAGCATTTTGCCGGCCGAGAAGGTCATCGCTCTGTTCGACAAGATGGATGGCTTCGCGACGTTGATTGTTCGCAAGACGGAAAAGGGGGAGGAGACGTTCGCGTCGAAGGGATTTGGGGAGTACTTGATTGGGGAGAAAAAGTGAGATACGCGAGAAGGCAAATTCATCCGAGCCCGAAGCGCTAGCAAGGGCGAGCGTACTTCCTTGCTGGCGCTTCGGGCTCGGAAATCGTTACTTCTTCACCTTCGCGTGGAAACCAGCATCATTCAGCGCCTTGATCAGTTCGACGGCGTCGAAGTCGCTGGTCACTTCGAATGATTCGGCTCGCACTTTCGCGGTGTGGGCGGTCACGCCGGCCACGCCCTTGATCGTGGTGTTGATCTTGCCATTGCAGGAGCCGCAGCAATTGTGGACGGCCGTCAGAGTCAAGGTCTTGACCTTGCCGGCGGTCGCGCCGCTGTCGTCCTTCTGGGTCAAGGTCTTGCTATCGGTCTTGCCGTGGAAGCCGCCGGCGGCCAACGCGTCGAGCGCCTTCTGAGCCGTGGCGTCGTCCTTGGCGGTGATCGAAATCGTACCCGTCTTCTGATCGTTCTTGTTGGTGACGCCTTCGACCCCCTTCAGGATCTTGTTGACGGCCGTGACGCAAGCGCCGCAGCAGAGGTGCGTCCCTTTGAGATCGACGGTGGTCTCGGCGCGAACCGAGCCAGCGGAAACCAGAAGGATCGAAAAGGCCGCGGAGAGGAATATCTTCGAAAACATAGCTGAGGAACCTCCAAAAGTATTTACACAAACAACTCAGATAGTATTAAACACGGAATTACCCAAATTCGGCCACCCCAAATCCCATTTAGCCGCTCTTCGTAGGACGGCCATCCTTGGCCGTCCACTTTGGCATGGACGGCCAAGGATGGCCGTCCATGCCAAAAAATTGCAGATCACCCACAAACGATACGAGCCACGTCAGGCAGGACGTGGCTCGTATCGTTCTTGAGTGACTCGCTCAATCCACCAAAATCTGCGGTTGCGATTTCCGCCAAAGGGTATCGACGACTTTGCGGTATTCCCTTTCGCTAATCACGCCCTGCAATTTGCGGCGGATCTCGTTCTGCACTTGTTCGTCGAACGGTTTCGTTCCCGCATAAGTTCGCTCGGCAACGCGGATGAGATGGTAGCCGGTCTCGAACGGAACGATGGTCACCTCTCCCGCCTTGGTGGCGAAGACTGGCGCTTCCAACTCCGGAGGGAAGATCTTGCCGCGTTCCTCGCCGAAGCCGAAGCTGCCGCGTAATTTGCTATCGCCCATGTCGAATTGCTCGACGAGCTTGACGAAATCGTCGCCTCGCTTGGCACGGCTGTACAGCCAATCGATGTACTTCTTGGCATCTTCCGGAGAGCGGAAGCGATCGAAGCGGATGAAGAGATCCTGCCACTTCACCTTGTCATCGGTTTTGAAATCCTCTGGGTGTTGCTCGTAATAGTCCTTGATGTCGATCAGGCCAATACTGGCGATCTTCGGTTTGAGGCGTTCGCCCAGGAAGGCGCTCATCATGAAGGCGCGTTCGAAATGCCGGCGGACACCGGTCATGGTGAGCCCCTGGCTTTGGAAGAACAACTTGACTTGGTCGTCGTTCGGTAGGCCAGCCCGTTTGCGAATTTCACTGAAGCGGGCGTCCGCATCCTTGTTGGCCGCTTCCTTCAGCTGGGTGAGAGCGGAACTTTGCTTTTTCTGATTGAGCATCGAGAAAAGTTCATCGAGGATCAATTCGCGCTCGATAATCCGGCGAAGTTCCTCATTGAACATTTCCTTCTTCTTGGCCGCCTGCTCGTGCGGGGCCTGGCTCATGAGTTCGGGTAGACGCTGATAGATCGCTTCGTAGACCTCTCGCTCGTAGATGGGCGTCGTGCCGATGGTGGCGACGATGCGAACCTGAGCTTCGCCTTGCAATCGAGCCGGCCCAACATCATCCACGGAGATGCTGGTAACGGGCGTGATGGTAATGGTCGCCGCGGGCGTTTCCTTGGGAGGCGGTTCCATCACCGGAGTTTCGGTGGGCATTTGCGAACGCACCGTCTGCCCGGACGAATGCAAAGCGAGTGCGGCCCGGCTTTGCCGATCCATCCAGTCCAGCTTATCGTTCTGAATCCGCGCCTGCCGAGCTTCCTCCGGACCGCTGGCGCAGCCGAGGGAGCTAAAGACGACGCAAGAGGCAAGGAGCCATCCTTGCCCTGATTGCCGGATTTTCCACATCGTATCGAGGACCATCCCTGCCCCCTTGCCGCCATTCCCTGGCTAACCCAATCGCGCACCGATCGCGGCTGTCAAGCGGTCGGACTATAGCTTTATGATCGACAAACGCAAGACAGGAGTTGGGCGGAAATTTCAGAAGAATTCCACGAATACGCAGAACGCGGAATCTTGATGCATTTTACCTGGGCGGTGGGATATAGTCGTTCTTCGATTCTCGTGGCGATCACACGAAATCAGAATTGGCTCTCATCCGAGCCCGAAGCGCCAGCAA
>JAIOQJ010000191.1 GCA_021413475.1 Planctomycetota bacterium
GAATGGGCAATGGCCCCGGCGCACATGGCGCAGGGTTCGAGCGTCACATAAAGATCGCAACCATCAAGGCGCCCGGAGCCTCGCGCAGCAAGCGCAGTGCGGATGGCGGCAAAACGTGGAATGCGGTCGAACTCGTCCACGAAGAGGGCGGAAAGGAGATGATCGGCATCGGCAATCCCTGCCCGGTCGTCGATGTCGAGACGGGCCATATCTGGCTCTTTTTCTGCCGCCGCAACCGAAATGTGATGGTGACGCACAGTACAGACGATGGGAAAACTTGGGCGAAAGTCGAAGAAATGAAATCCCTGCGGAAGCCGGATTGGAGCTGGTACGCCACGGGCCCGGGAATCGGCATTCAGAAGCGGCAAGCACCGCACAAAGGCCGACTGGTTATCCCATGTGACCATCGCGTCGGCAACGAGGTCCTCAGCCAGTCGCACGTATTATTCAGCGACGACCACGGCAAGACCTGGCAACTGGGCGGCGATGTCGCTCCGCGCACCAACGAATGTCAGGTAGCCGAGCGGTCGGACGGTTCGCTGCTGATCAACGCGCGAAATCATTGGGCCCGCGACGGTGCCGACAAGAGCAAAGGGGGCGTGCGAATCACAGCCGTGAGCAAGGACGGCGGTTCGACGTGGGGCGATGTACGATTCGACAAGGCGCTGATTGAGCCAATTTGTCAGGCGAGCCTGCTCCGCTATTCATCGGGCGAGGGAAAGCAAAACCGATTGCTATTCTGTAACCCCGCGCACCCGACAAAGCGGCGCATCTTGACGATTCGCCTCAGCTACGATGACGGCGAAACCTGGCCGGTCAGCAAAGCTCTCACCGTCTGGGGGGCAGAAGAATACGTCGCCTACAGTTCTCTCGTGGTCCTGCCGGACGGCGATATTGGTTGCATGTACGAACGCTATCAAAAAGAGAGCGGCCGAGTCGGCATCGCCTTTACGCGTCTATCGCTTGCATGGTTGACGGACGGGAAAGACAAATGATTGTGGATTGCACCGAGAATAACACGGCGTGGCCAAGCCGCAATCAGAGAAAACCAACCACGGATTTCACGGATAGCACGGATTGCACGGATAAGAAGACGATGATCAAATTCAAGTTTTATCAGTGTTATCCGTAAAATCCGTGAGATCCGTGGTTGAGAATTTGCTCATGGCTCGCAGAAATGAAACCTTAATAACCTGGGCGGCTCGTCAAAATCTTTTCCAACCAATTTGCCTTTTCGGAGAATCGTGGCGTAAAATACACTTGACGATCCAAGCGTCTTTTACTAGAAGCGATTCCCGTTCCGAAACCGGCCGCCCTCTCCTCTCCAAACTGGGCGGTTACTGATTGCAAAGGACCCCCACCATGTGGTCCCCTCCTGTTCATCATCCATTACGACGCCTATTCGCCGGGCTTACCGAGCACGCCTTTATGTCGTCGCTCGGTGTCGCCGACCCGCCGCTCGTCGATTACGTCTCGGGAATCCTGGCCCGATTCCTGCATAACGACGTGCTCTACCGCCTTCGCGATGGCGAAGGCAACCCAATCCACGAAGTGGTCGACATGATCCGCGAAGCGGAGCAGCTCCCCGCCGAAGGTCGTACCCGCCGCGAGTACCACCGCCATATCGGCGATTTCACCCTCTACTGGACGGGCCTTTATCCCGAATGGATCCAGCGGGCCCGATCTGGTTGGAGCAAAGACCATTTCATCAGCTACTGCGAAACAGGAAAACGAAGCTACCGCATCGCCAGCCAGAGTGACGACGTCGAAGAATCCGCCGTGTTACGCCGATTGAGCGACGAATTCGAACTCTGCGCGCTCGGCTTGAATCATGTTCGCAAAGAGTTCGAGTCGCTGCATGTGGAGGGCGAGGGGAAGGTGATTGGATGACGTCTGCGTACTAAAGAGAAGTAGCAATCACGAAAGCACGAAAAAATCAAGGAAAGACGCTTCCGAGCATCATTTTCCTGCTTTTTCGTGCTTTCTCACTTTCGTGCTTTCGTTTTAGGTTATTCCTTCGGCGGCGTGAAATCTGCGATGTAAAGCTGCGTCGGCGAGCGGCCGTCGCGGCTCGACGTCCACATCACATTGCTGTAATCGGGACTAAAGACCGGCAGCACGTCCTGGCCGGGGGCGTGGGTGATTCGCGTCGTCTTGCCCGTTTCAATATTCATCCAAAATAAATCATAATTCGGCCGGGCCTTTTCGTCGCTGTGGTCGGCCGCGGTGTAGATGATGTGCTTGCCGTCCTTGTACCAATACGGGGCCCAGTAAACCCACTTGTCGTTTTCGGTCAGGGCTTTCTCGCCCGTACCGTCGGCATTGATCACGTAGAGTTGCAGGCGATCCTTTTCCTTGCGATCGCTGCGATAAATCACTTTCTTGCCGTCCGGAGAGAAGAACGGGCCGCCGTTGTAGCAGTCCTTGGTCTTCGTCAGTTGCCGGACGTTGCCGCCGTCGGCTTCCATGATGTAAAGATTCAGGTGGCCGTCCCGGTTTGAGCAGAAGACGATCTGCTTGCCGTCGGTCGAAAACGACCCCTCGGCATCGTAGCCCTTCGCGTTCGTCAAGTTTTTCAAGTTACTCCCGTCCGGATCGGCTTCGAAAATTTCCATGAACGGATCAAAATCCCAGGTATAGCGGCGGCGGACGCCTTTCTTGAGATCTTCCGCGCGCTTGGCGACCTCAGCTTCCTGATGCTTCTTCGCCTCGGGATCGAGATGGCTGCTGGCGAAGATAATCTTCTTGCCATTCGGATGAAACGCGGCACAGGTGGTGCGGCCGTTACCGGGGCTGACGCGGCGGAAACTGCCGGTCGAGAGATCTTGCGCGAAGATCTGGTAGAACGGGTTTCCGGTGGCCTTCTCCTCGGCCTGGTAAATGATCTGCTTGCCGTCGGGCGAGAAGTAGCCTTCGCCGGCCCGAACAAAACCGGTCGTGAGTTGCTTGATATTCTTGAGGTAGGCCGTTTCCGCTTTCTCCCACTCTTGGGACATCGGATCGGCGGCAAGGGTGAACGTCAGGAGCAGGGATAACATCGTTCCAGATCTCCTTGAAGGATTTCTTCGCTTGAATGAAGGAAAACATAGAGAAACAACCAGCGTTCCCTTCCATCTTACGCGAAGAACGTCAAATGTTCGGCCAAGATCTTCAGCAATTTTGATTTACGGAAACGCCCCATTTCACATTTCGAAGCGGGGCATATGTCGGAAATGCTTCGCGCTTTTCAAGTGACAAAGTGCGATCCTCGCAATCGCCTCCGATTCGCTATTCGTTCTTACCTCATCGCTTTCGGGAAACCGGCCGTTCCTTTGGTAAAACAATTCAGGTATGAAGTTGTCTGGATCATTGATGGGAGACAGTCATGGAACAGCGGCGTCTCGGCGGACAGGGGTTAATGGTTTCGGCATTGGGCCTGGGTTGCATGGGCATGAGTTGGGCCTACGGGCCGCGCGACGACGCGGAGTCGATTGCCACCATCCATGAGGCCATCGACCTTGGCATCACCTTCTTAGACACCGCCGAAGTGTACGGCCCCTTTGAAAACGAGAAGCTGCTCGGCCGAGCGCTGCAAGGTCGCCGTGATCGTGTCGTGATCGCCACCAAGTTTGGCTTCAACATCGATCCGGATGGCAAGACGGCTGGCACCAACAGCCGCCCCGAACACATCAAGGATGTCGTCGAAGCCTCGCTCCAACGCATGGGAACCGATCACATTGACTTGCTCTATCAGCATCGCGTTGACCCGAATGTGCCGATCGAGGAGACGGTCGGCGCGATGGCCGAGGCAGTCAAGGCCGGCAAAATCCGCTACCTTGGTCTCTCGGAGGCAAGCCCGAAGACCTTGCGTCGGGCCCATGCCGTCCACCCAATCAGTGCTCTGCAATCGGAATATTCCCTTTGGGAACGCGGCGTGGAAACTGAGATCCTGCCAACCTGCCGTGAGTTGGGCATCGGCTTCGTGCCCTATAGCCCCCTGGGACGTGGCTTCCTGACGGGTGAAGTGAAACGGGCCGAAGAGTACGGCCCCGACGATGTTCGCCGCAACCATCCACGATTTCAGGGTGACAACTTCGACCGGAACTCGCAGATTGTGGACACCGTTCGACATCTGGCGGCTCGCAAGGGCTGCACTCCGGCGCAGGTGGCGCTGGCTTGGCTGTTGCATCAGGGAGAGGACGTCGTGCCGATTCCCGGGACGAAACGGCGTATTTATCTACGAGACAATGCGGCCGCCGCTGGAATCCAGCTAACGGTGGAAGATCTCACGGATTTGGCTCGGGCTGTGCCGGCCCGGGCGGCCGGCGACCGTTATCCAAGCCAGGCGATGGCCATGCTGGACCGTTAAGCAATCCGTCCGACACCGGGACCTCTCAAGGAATCGACATGAAAACACCTCGCAAAATGGCCATGATCGCATTCACCAGCGTCGCCGTATGGCTATCGCTGCTCGCCCACGCTCACGCCGTCGTCGGCAAGAACATCCATCTGCGTGGGAGTTTGACCAATTCTCGCATTCAGTTTGAAAAGAAGAAAACCGGACACGTTGCGTTCATGGGCGGTTCGATCACCGAGATGAATGGATTCCGACCGCTCGTATGCGACCAATTGAAACGCCGGTTCCCGGAAACGAAATTCACCTTTACTGACGCGGGCATTGCCTCGACGTGTTCGACGACTGGTGCCTTCCGTCTAGCCGCGGACGTGTTGGACAAAGGCCCGGTAGACCTGTTCTTCATCGAGTTCGCGGTCAACGACGACCAGGACGCCGGCCACGCCGCCCGCGAGTGCATTCGCGGCATGGAGGGGATCATCCGCCAAGTCCGGGCTCACAACCCGAATGCCGACATCGTCCTCACCTATTTCGTCAATCCCGGGATGCTGAAGACCATCCGGGACGGAAAAGTACCGCTCACCATTACCAGCCATGAAGCGGTGGCGAAGCACTATGCCGTATCCGCCGTCAATCTGGCACAAGAAGTGGCCGACCGGATTGAGGCCGGCACATTGACCTGGGAGCGTTATGGCGGCGTCCACCCCGGTCGTCCCGGCAACGAACTGTGCGCCGCGTTGATCGACGAATTGTTGACCCGTGCCTGGAAAGAGAAACTCGCGGCCGAGGCAGTCGCCGATAAACACCGTCTACCTGATGCTCCCCTGGACGCGAACCACTACGGTGCTGGTCGATTCATCGACCCGAAAAAGGCCAAACTCGGCGAGGGATGGAAGCAGGAAACTCCGGACTGGAAGAACATTCCGGGGCAGTGGCGAGAACGCTACCGTGGGATTCCGCTGCTTTACGCGACGAAGGCTGGCGCGGAACTAACACTCGCGTTCGAGGGGCGGGCGATTGGTGCGTACGTGCTCGCCGGTCCGGACGCCGGGTTTGTGGAGTTTTCGATCGACGATGAACCATTTGCGAAGGCGGATTTGTTTCATGGATTCAGCCGTGGGCTCCACTATCCGCGGACGGTGATTTTCGCGGCGGATCTGAAGCCGGGGGCCCACACCCTGAAATTGCGCCTCGCCGAGCAACACAACAAGGCGAGTACGGGGAACGCGGCACGGATCATTCAGTTTGTCGGCAACTGACCGGCCACTCGCAGCCGGATCATCGAGCGAAAAGCCGAAACCTTGGCAAAGCAGTCGGGAGGGACAAGCTACGGATTTGGCGGATTTTCCGATTATGCGTGATGCAGGAACTATCCGATGAAAGGAAGAGTACCGTTTGCACGGATTCTCGGAGACGTAGCCATGCTAGCCAATCCGCAAAGTTTCGCGAAATCCTCCCATTTGCCTAAATGGCCGTCGAAACTGGCCCGCCGAATCGCGGTGATGGTGATCGCCTGCACATTGACAGTGCTGAGCAGTGGCTGCACGAGCATGAGCGAATGGGTCAATAACGGCTTCAAAGTTGGGCCCAATTATCGCAAACCCCCGGCTCCCGTGGCCGACGATTGGATCGATAGCAAATCACGCGGCGTGAACGTCGCCACCAAGGATCTCAAGGAATGGTGGTCCGTATTCAACGATCCGGTTCTGAATACCCTGATCGACCAGGCCTACCGGCAGAACCTTGATGTGCGCACCGCCGGGACACGCATCCTGGCGGCGCGAGCCCAGCGCGATATCGCGGTGGGCAATCTGTTTCCACAGTCTCAGCAAGCATTCGGGGATATTTCCCACAACGCCATCAGCGGCACGATCGCTAATGCAAAGAGAACGGAAGCAATCCGATTCTTCGACAATAATGCGGTCGGATTCAATCTCGCCTGGGAGGCGGATTTCTGGGGCCGCTTCCGACGCGGCATTGAAGCAGCGGATGGCGAGTTGAATGCCACCATCGAGAATTACGACGACGCGCTCGTTCTGCTGATTTCCGAGGTTGCCTCGAACTACGTGCAGATTCGTGTATTCCAGCAACGGTTGCAATACGCGGCCGACAATATCGCCATCAAGACCGAACTCGTCACACAAGCCGAAGATCGCCTCAAAGGCGGTGTGGGACGCAAGATCGATCAAGGACAGATGCGCTCCAATCTGACCGATACATTGGCCCTCAAGGAACAATTGGAAATTGGACTGCGGTTGGCGAACAACCGGCTGTGCGTCCTTCTCGGCATTCCCGTTCGAGACTTGATACCCGACCTGAATCAAGGTCCCATTCCAGTCGCGCCGCCCGAAGTGGTCGTGGGCATGCCCGCGGACTTGCTTCGACGCCGCCCCGATCTCCGCCGTGCCGAGCGATTAGTCGCCGCTCAGAGCGCGCGCATTGGCATTGCCACCGCTGATCTCTATCCCCGCTTCACCCTGTTGGGGACGATTGGTTACGAGACTGAGCACTTCGGGGATCTGTTTAACTCGAAGAGCTTTATCGGCAACATTGGCCCGAGCATGCGCTGGGACATCCTGAACTACGGCCGTTTAGCCAATAGCATTCGAGTTCAGGATGCCCTGTTCCAGACGAGGGTGTTGGACTATCAGAACGCGACCTTGCGTGCGGGCAGGGAAGTCGAGGATGGAATCGTGCTATTCCTGCGAGCACAAACGCAAACTCGCTACCTCGTGGATAGCGCCAAGGAAGCCAAGATCGCCGTCGACGAGTCAGTTATTCTGAGCAAGGACGTGAAGTTCGATTTGAACCGGGCCTTCGTGACGTCAAACTTCCTGGTGGGCCAGCAGGACAAGCTCGCGGTGGCGACCGGCGATATCGCTCTGGGCCTGATTCAGGTTTACAAAGCACTGGGCGGCGGTTGGGAGATTCGCTGCAATCCGCCGCAAGCGCCTGAGCAAGTACTGGTACCCGAGCCGATTCCGGCACCCGCGAAGCTTCCCGCGGAACCGAAGTAAAGCGGACGATCGTGGTCTGATTCGCGAGCGGTATGTCCGCCGGAGGAACGTATCATGTGGTGGCGAGTTTTAACCTTGGCCGTGTGTCTGGTGTCGATCGGCAAAGCGTCCGAGCCGGCCGCCAAGCGATCTTCTTTCCTTGAGAGTTGGCTGTTGGGCCCAAAAACTTGCCCGACTGTCGGCTGTTGCCCCGACGACTATTGCCGGCGACCTTGTCCGATCGTCGTTCCCGTTCAGTGCGGCGGCGGTCCGGATGACTATTGCCGGCGACCTTGCCCGATCGTCGTTCCCGTTCAGTGCGGTGGCGGACCCGATGACTATTGCCGCAAGCCCATTCCGTGCTTGCTTTGCCCGCCGCAGTCGCCCAACCTGCGTTGTGGGCCGGGTGAAGCTCATACAGCTTCGCCAGCACGGCCCTAGTTTGCAGTTGTTCGTAGTGACCCGCTTCAGCGGGTCTGGGCGCTTAGAACCGCTAAAGCGGGTCACTACGAACAAAGAACCTCGTCGGTCTGAGGCGAAGCCTCGATAGCCTCACGAACTCGTAGCAGGCTGACCACCGTTAGCAGTCCCGTCCTCGCCATCTGCCGGTTTCGCTGCAACTTTCCCCTCCACAAGCCACCGCATCACAAAGTAGAAAACCGGCGTCAAGAAGATACCGAACAGGGTAACTCCGAGCATGCCGCTGAAGACGGCGATGCCCAGGGCCTGGCGCATCTCGGCACCGGCACCCTTGGCGAGGACCAACGGCACTACGCCGAGGATGAACGCAAACGAGGTCATGAGAATCGGCCGCAAGCGCAGCTTGGACGCCTCGACGGCGGCGTCGAAGCGATTGAGACCTTCGCCCTGCTTCTGTTTCGCGAACTCGACGATCAGAATCGCATTCTTGGCGGCCAAACCCACAAGCACCACAAGCCCGATCTGCGTGAAGATGTTGTTATCCATCTTGCACAGCCAAATTCCGATCATCGCGCACAAGACGCACATGGGCACAATCAGGATGATGGAGAACGGCAGCGACCAACTTTCGTATTGGGCCGCGAGAACCAGGAACACGAACAGAATCGAGAGCGGAAAGATGAATGGGCTGATGGGATCCTTGGCCGCTTCGATTTCCTGAAAACTGAGTTCCGTCCACTCGATACTCATGGACGACGGCAGTTCACGTTTGGCCAGCGAATTCATGATGTTGATCGCGTCGCCTGAGCTAGTGCCGGGACTGGTGGCACCGTTAATTTCCGCGGAGGGGAACATGTTGTAGCGATTGTAAATGGCCGGGCCCGTTACCGATACTTCCTTGATAAATGCTTCCAATGAAACCATGTTGCCCGCGCGATTGCGGACTTTGAGGCCTGAAAGATCGCCGATCTCTTTGCGGAAAACCGGATCGGCCTGCACGATCACCTGCCAGTTTCGGCCGAAGCGGGTGAAGTCGTTGACATATGCGGAGCCGAAATAAATGCCGAGCGTGTCGTAAAGTTCCGTGAGCGAGACGTCGCGTGTCATGGCCATGTCGCGGTCGACGTCGATCGAATATTGCGGTTGCCGGGCACTGTAGCTACTGAAAAGACCAACAAGACCGCTTTGTTTATTACCGGCGGCGGCCAAGTTGGCGACGCCTCCTTCCAGGCCGCGCGGCCCCATCGAGCCCCGGTCCTGTACTTGGAGTTTGAAACCGCCGGTGCTACCCAATCCATCAATGGGCGGCGCGCCGAAGACCGCCACGTTTGCCGAAATCATCTTCTCGCGATAAACCTCGCGCAATTTCTTGGCCACCTCGGGGGCGCTCAGGGCGGGCTTGCCTCGTCGCTCCTCGAAGGGTTTGAGAATGACGAACATACCGCCCACATTCGAAATGTTCGTGCCCGTGAGAATCGAGTAGCCCGGCACACTGATGACGTGAGAGACCGAATCCTTGAATCGCTCATCGGTCATGGCGATTTCCGTCATTTTTAGCACGGCCTCCTGGGTTCGTTCCAGGGCAGCGCCCTCCTGAAGCTGAGCATTCACGACAAGGTAGCCCTTGTCTTGCTCGGGGATGAAGCCGCCCGGCACCACCTGGAACATTCCAACGGTACCGGCCAAGAGACCGACGTAGACCACCAGGGCAATCACGCAGACTCGCAACAGAAGTGTCACGACTCGGCCATAGCCGGTGATCGCTTTGTCAAAGGTCCAATTGAAACCCTTGAAGAACTTCGCAAAAGCAAGGTTGACGAGTTGGCTGCCGAACCAGCCGGCGACGGCACCAATCGCGAAGACACCGGCGCGGAACAACCACTGGTTTTGGGCGCTGGCCGCATGTGCGCCGCCAGCCTTGCCGTGCCCTGCCGGCTCCATGCCGAACATGGGTGCCAGGATCGGCCCCAGCCAAACCATCGCGATCAATCCGCCCAAGAGCACGATACCGAGCCGTGGCAGAGCCTCGGCCTGAACGTGCTCGCCGTGTCCATCTTCCTTCTTTCCGTGGCCATGTGCTTTCAGCAGCATCGAGCACAAGGCCGGGCTCAAGGTCAGGGAGTTGAAGGCGGAGATGACCGTCGATGTCGCGATGGTCAAGGCGAACTGCTTGAAGAACTCCCCCGTGATGCCGGCCAGGAATGCCGTCGGCACGAACACGGCGCATAACACCAGGGCGATGCCGATGACCGGGCCGGAGACCTCGTCCATCGCTTTGCGCGATGCCTCTAACGGGCTGAAGCCCATCGCGAGGTAGCGTTCCACGTTTTCGACTACGACGATCGCGTCGTCCACCACGATGCCGATGGCCAGCACCAGCCCGAAGAGCGACAAGTTGTTGAGTGAAAAGCCCATCGCCGACATGATGGCGAAAGTACCGACGAGCGACACGGGCACGGCAATCATCGGAATGAGGGTGGCACGCCAGTTTTGCAAGAACACCAGAACAACGATGAAGACCAGGACAATCGCTTCGATGAGCGTGTGGTAGACAGCGGTAATCGACTCGTCGATGAAAACAGTCGTGTCGTAAACAATGTCGTATTTCACGCCTTCGGGAAAAGTTCCTGACAGGTCTTTCATCGCTTTCTTAATGGCCGCCGCGGTCTCGAGCGCGTTCGAACCCGGCAATTGAAACACGGCGAGCGTCACCGACGGCTGGCCGTCGAGATAGCTTTCGACGTCGTAGTTCTTGGCACCGAGTTCGATTCCGTCTTTCGTTCGAACAACATCCTTCAATTTGACGATGACGCCCTTATCGCTCTTCAAAATGACTTCGCCAAATTCCTCCGGCTTCGTCAAACGCGACTGAGTGGATAAGGGGTACTGAAAATCCTGCCCCAAGGGAATCGGCGGTTGACCGACGCGTCCCGCGGGCACCTGGCGATTCTGTTCGCGCAACATGGAGACGACTTCCGAGGGCGTCATCCCCAGCGACGCGGTCTTTTGCGGATCGAGCCAGATGCGCATGCTGTAATCGCGAGGCCCAAGGAACGTCACGTCCCCCACGCCCGGAATACGAGCCAATGTATCCTTGACATTGAGCGTGGCATAGTTGCTCAGGTAGAGTTGGTTGAACTTGTATGGGTCTTGACCGGGTTTCGGATCTTTGACCTTTTCCGAGATCAGGTTGACACAAAGAAGGATGCTGGGAGATTTTTTCTTGGTGGTCACGCCTTGGCGTTTGACTTCCTCCGGCAGTTTCGCATCCGCGACCGCAACGCGGTTTTGCACGAGCACCTGGGCCATGTTCAGGTCGGTGCCGGGCTTAAAGGTCACGTCGAGAGTCATTTGCCCGTCGTTGGTGCACTTGGAAAGCATGTAGATCATGTTCTCCACGCCGTTGACTTCGTTCTCAATCGGCGTGGCAACATTTTCAGCCACGTCCACGGCATTGGCGCCCGGATAGGTCGCGCTAATGGAAATGGTGGGAGGCGCCACTTCGGGATACTGGGCGATGGGTAACTTGACGACCGCCACCGCGCCGAAGATGACAATAACAATCGACAGGACCATCGCGAAAACGGGACGATCGATAAAGAAACGTGACATCCGTAGTCCTTTGCAAGTGTTATCGTATGCCTTATTCCGACCCCGGAGGGCAACACCGTGAACAATTTGCCCCTGGTCGATTTGTCCCCAGCACGATCTCTATCGTCGCGGTTTTTACGCCGGAGGCGTTACAGCTTGTAGCCGGTGGTTGAGCGAAGCGACACCACCGGTCCGCGGTGTCCCAGTCCCAACGACCCCGGCAGGGGTCGCGGCGACAATGCCATTTCGTTACTCGAAGTATTGGGGATCGTATTCAATTTCCGCCTTCGCCAACAAGTCGAGCAATTCGTCGCGTGATGTAATCGCTCGATGATGTTCTTCCTGATTCGCGATGTATCGTTGCACCCCCGACCGAGCCGGAGCACTCACCGTGAAAGCCGCATAACCTTCTTGCCACGCAAAGGTTCGCAACCCGATTTTTTCATGCACCCAAATTGACGACGCTTTTTTCAAATCACGCATTACATCCGCCAGGCAATGAGTCGATTTCAGACTGACCAGAAGATGAACATGATCGTCGACTCCTCCGACGCCTTGCGAATTTCCGCCGAGGCCGGAGATGGTTCCGCCCAGATATTCGTGCAGACGCGAACGCCACTCAGGCGCCATGACCGATTCGCGATTTTTTGTCGCAAACACCAGGTGGTAATGCAAGCTCAGGTATGTCGACGGCACGCGGCGATTCTCCATTTTGGCAGAATTGCTGCGACCCCTGCCGGGGTCGGTTGCGTTAGGGAATATCGCGGACCGGTGGTGTCGCTTCGCTCAACCACCGGCTACAAGCTGTAACGCCTCCGGC
>JAIOQJ010000060.1:0-5953 GCA_021413475.1 Planctomycetota bacterium
GCGAATATGTGCAGACCCTTGGCTGCGCGGTGACAATCGTTCCCGTCGATCGCGTCGGCCTCGTCGATCCTGACGACGTTCGCCGGGCCATCACACCTCGAACGCGGTTGATTAGCATCATGCATTCCAACAACGAGATCGGAACGCTGCAACCCATTCAGGAACTCGCACGTATCGCACGAGAACATGGCGTGTTGATGCACGCCGATGCCGCCCAATCGCTTGGCAAGGTCGTCGTCGATGTCGAAGAACTCGGCGTCGATTTCCTCACGATCGCCGGCCACAAGCTCTACGCACCGAAAGGGATTGGCGGCTTGTATATTCATCGTGGCGTTTATTTGCCGGTTTTCATGCACGGTGCGGGACAGGAGAACAATCGCCGGGCGGGGACCGAGAACGTGCCGTACATTGTCGCCCTCGGCAAGGCGGCGGAGCTTGCGGAACTCGCCTTGCCGGACGCAACCACGAAACTGAAGGACCTCCGCGATCGCCTCGAAAACCGTTTGCGCGAGCGCCTGGGAACGCGCTTCGTCGTCAACGGCCATCCCGACCTTCGCTTGCCGAATACGCTCAACGGCAGCTTCCTGGGCAAGATCGGTTCGGAGCTTTTGGAAGCAATCCCCGGCATCGCGGCCTCGACCGGGGCCGCCTGTCATGAAGGGCACTTTATCGTCTCGCCGATCTTCGTCGCGCTGGGACTCTCCGAAGAGATCGGCCGCGGGGCGGTGCGGTTGAGCGTTGGGCGTTTCACGACGGAAGATGAAATCGACAATGCGGCGCGGTTATTGATTGAAGGCGAGCTGGGAGCGTGAGAGATCGGAGGAGTTTCAAAACTCCGGCCGCTCACGCGGGCCGGCTCGCCAATTGACGCAAGCCCCGTCATTCTTCACAATATCCCCTTCTCATTTCTTGAAAGGATTTCAATGATTATCGGCGTGCCGCGCGAAATCAAATCGGACGAATACCGGGTGGCGATGATTCCCGTCGGCGTCGAGGAATTGACGCGGGCCGGGCACAAGGTTCTGGTGCAAACGGGGGCAGGGCAGGGGAGCGGCATCAGCGATGAGGCCTACTCCAGTTCGGGGGCCGATATTCTCTCGGATGCCGATGCGATCTGGAACCACGCGGAGATGATCATCAAGGTGAAGGAGCCGCTGCCGGACGAATGGCCTCGCCTGCGTGCCGGCCAGATCGTCTTCACTTACTTCCACTTTGCTGCCGACGAGCGCTTGACGCAGGTGGTGATGTCCTCCGGCATCTCGGCCATCGCCTACGAAACCATCAAGGACGCCCGTGGTAATCTACCGCTCTTGACGCCGATGAGCGAAGTGGCCGGCCGCATGAGTATCCAGGAAGGGGCCAAGTTTCTCGAACGGCCGTTCCAGGGCCGCGGCATCTTGCTGGGCGGAGTGCCCGGCGTTGCACCCGCGAATGTCGTTGTGCTGGGCGGCGGCATCGTCGGGGCGAACGCGGCCAAGGTCGCGGCAGGGCTTGGGGCGCACGTCGCGATTCTCGACGTCAATCTCGATCGCCTGCGCTATTTGGATGACGTGATGCCGCGAAACGTGACGACGCTCTTCAGCGATCGCCATAGCATCCTCGATTGCATTTCCCGAGCGGACCTCGTGATTGGCGCGGTTTTAATTCCGGGCGCGCGAGCACCGATGCTGGTGCGCCGCGAAGATCTGGCGAGGATGCCGCATCGAGCGGTGATCATTGACGTCGCGATCGATCAAGGCGGCTGCATCGAAACCAGCCGGCCGACGACGCACGCCAGCCCGACATACATCATCGACGACATCGTCCATTATTGCGTGACGAATATGCCGGGTGCCGTCGGCCGCACCAGTACGTACGCCCTCACGAATGTGACGCTTCCGTACGCCATTCAATTGGCCAACAAGGGCCTGGACCGGGCCTGCCGGGAAAATGTCGCGCTGGCACAGGGCGTGAACATCAAGGGCGGTAAGGTGATGAACCGGGCGGTCGCGGAGACGTTTGGGTTGGAGTTGGCGTCGTTGGTGTAATGAATTATAGCCACGGATGGAACACGGATTAAACACGGATAAAATGAAGCAATAGCCGGTGGGCTTCGTTTTACTTTTGACTTGCTCCTTCTTGCTTTATCCGTGTTTCATCTGTGCTCCATCCGTGGCTATAATTCTTGCTTTTCGCGTGTTTACCAAGGCAATCCGCCGCCACGATCGCGTCGGCCAGCCGATCGGGTGTCACGACAAATGGTTCGTTGTGAATTGTCTCGCCGGGTGCCGTCGCCACCTCGGCGATTCGTCGTAACAAAGCCGGTTCGAGATTCGTCAGGCCGATTTCCGCGAGAGTGACCGGCAATCCCACCGACAGACAGAAGCCGATCAATTCATCCACTTCCGCTTGTGGTCGCCCTTCCAAAATCAGTTGAACGAGCGTGCCGAACGCGACCTTCTCGCCGTGCATAAAATCGTGCGTCCCCGCGGCGGCCGTCAGGCCGTTGTGAACGGCGTGGGCGGCCGCGAGGCCGGATGATTCGAAACCGAGGCCCGAAAGCAACGTGTTCGCCAGGACGCCTTCCGCCAAAACGGTGCGGTAGCAGAGTTCCGCGAGTGCCAGAGCGCTCAGCGTCGAACCGCCGCCGCGCATGTTCGACTTGCAGGCGGCGACGCAGGTGCGGGCCTCGAAGTATGTCGAAAGGGCATCGCCCATCCCGGCCACGAATGTCCGCGGCGGGCTCTGGGCGATGACTTGCGTATCGACCAGCACCAGATCGGGATTCTTGCGATAGAAGCGATATTCCTGGAAGATGCCGTCGTCGGTGTAGATGACCGAGAGGGCACTGCACGGGGCGTCGGTCGAAGCAACTGTCGGGCAGTTCACGACCGGGAGATCGAGGGCATCGGCGGCGGCCCGGGCGGTGTCAAGAACCTTGCCGCCCCCCGCGCCAATGATGACCTGAGCCTTGATCCGCTTGGCGGAGGCCACGACTTCATCGACTTCGTGGAGGCTGCACTCGCCGCCGAACGGATGGATCGAGTGAACGATTTTCGCCTCACCGAGACTCTTGGCCCAGGTTTCCGAGAGAAGTCGCGTCGCGGATTGGCCGGCTACGATCAGGGCAGGACCGAGCAAGCCGACACGCACCATCTCCTGGCCCAGAGCGGCGGTCGCGTTTTTTCCTTGGGTGTAACGGCCCGGAGATGAGAAGACGGAAAGCATGCCGAGGCTCCTTCAGAATATCATTGAGATGGCTTCTGGAGAGAGCAAAGCCGAACGCGGGGTCGATTTTATGATTCTAGGAAAATGATGGTGAATATACTATTGAAGCCGCTCGCGGCTTAGCGCTCGCTCTCGTGATCTCGCGCTTTCCGTTCGTGAAAGCGAACGCTAAGCCGCAAGCGGCTCCTCGGATTTTCGTTCACTCTCTAAAGAGGCGATTCATGAGTCAGGCTGAAATGCGTAAGCAGATGGAATTTGCTCGGAAGAAAACGCTCGATTTGCTCGACAGCATCGCCAAGCTGCCGGATGCGGCGGCGATTCTCGCGTGGCGGCCCGGCCCCGGTCGGGCACATATCGCCTGGCAATTCATGCATGTCGGCGCGACCGACGATCGCCATCTGAACGTGCGCGTTCGCGGCGGCGTGGCCAAGGAACCAGAAAACGAACGCCGTTTCGCGGGCGGCAGCACGCCGGACGACACGATCCCGACCGTGGAGGAGATTCGCCGGTATCTCACGATTCATCGCACCGCTTTACTCGACATGCTCGATCACACGACAGATGATGAACTGGCCAAGAAACCGTACGAGGCTTCGCCGTATACGCTGGCCGAATGGTTCCGCGTTTGGGCCTGGCACGAGGCGCATCATCAGGGACAGGCGCACTTGACATTGAACATGTACCGGGCGGCGCAGCCGAAGTAACGAATTCAGTGAAGCCGCGACGCGAAGGGTTTCCGTAGCGGAGCGCTTTGCCCCAGAATCTCGTGACGCCGTTCGGGCGACAAAGCGCTCCGCTACGAAGACTCCGCGTCGCGACTTCACAAAATCGCCCTATTCCCAAAGCGACCGACACACCGGGCAATCGCTGCGCCGCTGGGTGCGGATGATCCGAAAACGCATGTCGCGCAGATCGAACGTCAACAGGCGGTCGGTGAGCGGTTCGCCGATGCCGCAAATGAGCTTGATCGCTTCCATCGCGCCCAGGCAACCGACCGTGCCTGAGACCGCGCCGAAGACGGGGAACTGCCGTTTCCAGCCTTCGGGCTCGGACGCTACCCGGCACGCCAGGCAGGCGCTACGGCCGGGTATCGTGGTTGTGATCTGTCCCGTGAGTTCGTACATCGCGCAATCGACGATCGGCTTGCGTTGCCGGACTGCGTGCTCGTTCATCAGGAAGCGTTCGCTGAATAGCGGGGCGCAGCAGACGACAACGTCGGCCATTTTCGTCAAGCTCTCGGCGTTTTCCGGGTTGATGTTTTCCGGCACGGCCACGACCTCAACACGCGGATTGAAATCGTGCAAGCTTCGCGTGGCACTTTCAACCCGCGACTGACCAAGCGAGTCGTGATGCATCAAGATTTGTCGATTGAGGTCGGCGGGCTTGAGGTTGCCGGCATGGGCGATAATGAGCCGACCCACCCCCGCGGCCGCGAGTTCATAGGCGACGAGTCCGCCGAGACCACCAACGCGGGAGATGAGAACGCTGGCATTTTTCAGCTTCCGTTGTCCATCCTCGCCGACGCCTGGCACCCACATCTGCCACTCGTAGATGGCGCGTTCGTCGTCCGTCAACGTATTCGCAGGCCGATCGCTCATTCAACCTCCCGAAATCGGCGAGATCACCAGGATCTCGTCGCCTTCCCGCAATGCGACGTCTTCACCGGGGCCCACTTGGCGATCTCCGATAGCCAGTAACACACTCGTCGACAAGGAACCGTCGACCGCGAGCAGTAAAGAAGCCAATCGCCCGCCGCGAGACTTGGCCAGGGAACCGATCAGACGGTGAGCCGACATGTCCGCATCCGTTTCTACGACTTCGCGTGTTAGCCCGGCGGCTTCGCGGGCGGGGCCGAAATATTCGATCGTGATCTTCATTCACCGCCTCGTTCCAGGTGCACTTTACCCCCTTCAAGCCGGAAGAGCAGATCGCAAAGTTGGTCCGCCTCCCAGCGTGAGTGCGTGACGTGCAGGATTGTCACATCGCTTTTGGTCCGCACGTCGCGGAGGATCTTGATGAGATGCTCGCGGGTCGTTTCATCGAGCGAACTGAGCGGTTCATCCATCAGCAGATACTTGGGCCGAAAGGACAGGGCGCGACCCAGCGCGACCCGCTGCGACTCGCCGCCGCTGAGTTTGGCGGGGTAACGATCGAGGAGGTGGCCGATCTCCAACCATTCTGCCAGTTCGCGAACACGTTCGTGAATCATCGACCAGGGAGCTTCCCGGAGTCGCAGGGCGAAGGCGAGATTCTCGCGAACTGTCATCGTCGGGAACAGGGCCCCATCTTGGGGCACGAAACCGATGCCGCGTGCGCCCGGCGGCCAATCGCGGACGTCGCCGCTCTCGCCGAGCATGATGCTTCCCGAAGCGATCGGCCGTAGCCCAGCGATCGCTTCGATAATGCTCGTCTTACCGCAACCGGTCTTGCCCATCAGGACGGCGTACTTGCCCGAAGGGACCGTGAACGAAATCTCCGCGATCGAGAAAACGCCTTGCCGGATGCCGAGACTTTGGACCGCGATCAAAGGTGGAAGCTCCTGAAAGCAGATTCATCCGAGCCCGAAGCGCCAGCAAGGACCGATCCGTCGTTGCTGGCGCTTCGGGCTCGGATCGAACGTCAATTCAAATCATCCCCGTACCGCGCAGGCCGAAGATTCGAGTGAGAACCAATACGGTCACGGCGACGGCGATCATCAACAGGGAAACGGCCATGGCTGCGTAAAGGTTGCCGATGCTCAGTTCCA
>JAIOQJ010000060.1:5982-12761 GCA_021413475.1 Planctomycetota bacterium
GTTCCAGGAACACGGTCGTGGAGAGCACTTCCGTCTTCATGCGGGTCGCCCCGGAGAAGATCAAAATTGGGCCGAATTCGCCGAGAGAACGGGCCCAGGCCAGCGTCGCGGCCGTCAGCATGCCGCGGCGGGCTTGCGGAATCGTTACCAGCCAGAAAGCCTTGGCACGCGAGCAACCGAGCGTTAACGCGACTTGCTCGGTGCGTGGCGAGATCTGGTCGAAGGTGATCCGCATCGTGCGCACCGCGAAGGCCGTCGAAACCGCGAATTGGGCGAGAATCACGCTGGGAATCGCATAGGTGATCCGTGTGCCGAGACGTTGCTGCAATTCAAACCGAAGTAATTCGCCGAAAGGTAACTGAAGGAGCAAGAGCGTGGAAACTCCATCGGTGATGGTGAAGATTAGCAGCCGCTGCCAAAATCCCCGAAAAGGCAGTAGGGCGCAGGCAAACACGCCTATCAGCATTGGCAAAAGGATGTAGGCGAGAACCAAGCCAAGATGCTTGCTGGTTACTCTTTCCAGCGCCCGAGCCGGATCGGTTTGGAAGAGAATTAAGAGGCTCAGCCCGATCACCAACGGCGGCAATACGATGGGGATGTCGAGAATCGTATCGACGGCATTCTTGCCCCAAAAATTCGTTCGCGACAGCAGGTAGCCAAGCGGCACCGCGACCCAAAGGGCGAGAATCGTCGTGATCGTGCAGGAAACCAGGCTGAGCTTGATGGCGTAGCGAATTTCCGGGCTGCGCATCGAGCGGAGTAGATGCTCGGGCGTGGTGAAAAACAGGTCGGCGACGATCATCGTTACGATCAAGACGATGTAGGAACCACCGAGGATACTCAGCCCGATGTAGAAGCCGCGATCCGATGGGACATCAGGCAAGGCTTGGCCGTCCACGATCATGGTTGAAGTTCCCAGCCGAAACCGCTCTTTTCAAAACGCTCCTTCGATTGGGCTGATTCGATCGCCTTGACCAATCGTTTGACCAGTTCGGGGTGTTTCGTTTCCTTGCTGATGGCGATCGGTTGCAGCGGGGCGCAGTTCACTTCCTCGACCTTGATCGCATCGAGTTTGTCCTCGTTGGGCTTCACGTTGGTGACATAGGCGACGACGGCATCAAGAGAGCCGGTCAAAAGTTGATTCACCAGGAGATCACCGCTCGGTGAGCGGACCACGATATTCCCTTCGACGGCCTTGAGGGTCTTGCTCCGGATGAGAACGTTCTGGGTAATGAGCCCAAGGGCGCACTGTTGTTCGTGACCGACTCCCACCTTCAGGCCTTCCTTGCCGAGGTCTTTCAATGACTTGATGCCGTGCGGATTTCCTTTGGGAACTGCAATCACTAATTGATTCTTCGAGATGACTTTAGACCTGTCGAACAAGCTCTCGACCTGGTTCATGAACGTTGGGTCGCAGGAGAAGTATAAATCGGGTCGATCTGTTGGCTCCTGAGTTTTCATCGCGGAAACCAGGATGCCGCAGCCGTTGTAGACCCGATTAATGGTCACGCCTTCGCTCTGCTCGAATTCCTTGAGCGTTTCATCAATGGCGGGGCGCAACATCGAGCCGGCATAGACGGTGATGACGGTTTTTTCACTCGTTTTCGGCGGTTCAGGTTTGGCGGCACTGGTCACCTTGAACCCATGCTTCGCCAGGATATCGCCGCAACCCGCCGAGACGAATTGGGCGAAGGCCTGGGCCGCGATGGGGTGGGTGCTCTTCTTGACCACGCCGATCTTGACCGTTGCCGTGATTCCTTCCAGTTCAGGAATTTTGACGGCTTTGAGCATCTGGTAATTCGGGCTGGCCAGCATCGCGTCCCAGATGATCCCGGCATCGATGTTCTTATCGGTCTTCACCGCCAGGCCGACCTGCGTCACTTCGCCCATCTCGACGCAATGGGGGTGCAGTTGTTGCCATCGAGTTGGCCCGAGATGGGCGATTGTCAATCGCGCGATGGCGGCCCCCGGGTTGGCGACCGCGAGCATCTTATCCTTTTGCAGTAAGTCGCTCCAGGCGTTGACCGATTTGTTGAATCCGGGGTTCACGACCAGAGTGGCGTTCATCGTCGCTAAAGGATAAACGTCGTTGAGCAGGTTTTTCTCAGTCGCTTCCTTGATGTAGCTATCGTCAGCCGGGAGAAACACGTCGGCGTCGTGGGACAGCGCGAGATTGGTCAACAGCGTGTGTGATTTACCGTAGCGAACCTCGATTTTGACTTTCTTCTGACTCTCGTAGAGTGGAATAATTTCATCGATCGGCTCCTTGAGGGCGGCCGCGCAATGGAGAATGAGAATTTCATCGTGCTGGGGGCCCTCCTTCCAGAGCATCAGGGCAGCCAGGCCACCAACGAGCACGATGGAAACGCCCAGAATCATCCAGAATGAATTGACACGAGAGAACATGAAGAGATCTCAGCGTTTTTCGAGTTTGGCGGGTGTTTTCGCTTCGCGAGGCATGGTCACCAATTCGACTTCCATAAACAGTTCCCAACTGGCGTGAAAGACCAGATCGACGCCCGGATTCAGTTCCTTCACCTGGCAAGAACATGCACCGCACAGGAAACGAGCGACCGATTCAACATTAGCCGCGTTCAAATCCTTGCCGTGCAACGCGGTGAGCAAGCGACCGCGGCCGAAAATGACAAAGGCGATCGGTCCCTTGGCCTTATCCAACCCTTCTTGGCTCCGGACCATGGTATCGATGAACTGCTTCTCCTCCGCTTGATCGCGTGAGAGACGTACCATGGGGAGCGAAATATTGAGCGGCACTTCCGAGCGAAGTTGCGGCCCCTCGCGGGTGAGTTTGGGCAACTCGAAATCCTTCTCGAATTTAGTCAACGATGTTGTGAGGATCTTGGCCGCTTCGTCGTCGGCCTTTTTGTCGCCGGATTCGAGAAGCACGACGATGGCCGAGTCGCCGTTGAATAGTTTGCGGATGATCCGTTGCCGGAACGGTGAGTCGATGAACGGTTTGAGTTTGACGGCATCGACGGGACCGCTCCAGGCGGGGGGCGAATTCGCGTCGGAATCGGGGTAGCGGATAATCATCCAGGGGAGAGGATTATCGGTGCCGTACTTCTCCCAGATGGCTGTCAGTTCCTTGCCGTTCTTCTTGGTGAGATCGATTTCAGTCACTTCGAGATTGGCTTTTTCGCCGACCACCTCGACTTGCTGGATCGCCTTGCGATCCGCGACCGAGAGGGGACCGCGATGATAGATCAGCACGTCATAAGGCGTCGCTTGCCAGCGCTCCAGTGCGTAACGGAAGACGGGGATGCTGCATGCCGAGGCTTTTGGCGGTACGGAGAGAATCGCTCCAATGATGAGGACGAGGCCAATGCGAAGAGGCATAAACGGTCTCTCGGAAGCTCGGATGGACGTTATTTCCCCAAGTGAAAGTATATACTCCCGCCCAGGTGAATTGCGACAGAGTAATGGCGGGTGACAAAAATGTTGTGAATCGCGACCTTCCGCTACTTTTACGTAACAGAACGCTCCTTATTCGTAACAAAACGCTCCCTGTATGTAACAAAACGCCTGTTCATTCGTAACAGAACGCGTGCTATTCGTAACAAAATGATACTCATTCGTAACAGGGGGCTGTGCAAGTTTCGTGTTACGAATGGGCCGAAGGACTACGCCAGATCGCGATCCTCGAACAGGATCAACCCCAGCAAAATCCCGATCGTGGAGTAGAGAACCGCGTAGCCGAAGACCGTGCCGACATAGATGGTGAAATCACGCATCGGCACGATGCTGCTGCGGACGATGGCCGGACCCATTTCGAAACACTCGAGGGCTGGGAACAAGGCATTGAAGAGTTGGGCAATGAAGCTCACGAGCTTGAGAGCGGCCACGTCTTGCGCCATTTTCCCGGTCACTTCCACAAGCACAGGCGAAAGACGGCCTATGAAAAATACGAACAGGCAGATGACCAGATTGACGACGAACGGCATGCGCGTGGCGAGAGCGGTGCAGATCGCGAGCAGAACCATCACTTGCCCGAACGACAGCAACAGGCCGACGTGATGAGCCAGCGCTTCGCCGCACCACATAGCGGTACCCTCTGCAAACGCCTTCCCTTCGGGAGTCGGTACTGCGCTGCCGAATCCGGGCGTAAGTAGTTTGATGACCTCCATCGGCATCGTGTCGTTGACGTCGTCCATCTTGTCGAAGTGCGGCTTGATGTAGAGAGCCCAGTTGAGGTTCCAGCCGAGCAGTAGCATCATCGCCCAGCATGCGAGCAGCGTGCCGAGATACTTGCCAATCAAAAATTGCCGGCGGTTGATCGGCTTGCTGATGACAGTGATGGCTGTGCGGCCCTCAATTTCTTCATTGATCGAGATGCTGGATACCAGGAGGCCGAAGAGTGCTGCGGAAAGCATGATGGCGTCGAAGCCGAGCTGCTTCATCATCTTGTAGTCTTCACCGAAGGTGAAATAGGGGATCACCATCGAAGCCGCGATCAATGTGGTTGCGATACTTGAAATCAACCAGAACATGGGTTGCCGCCAGCATTCCCGAAACGTTGAGAGCGCCACCGCCCCGATCTTGGGAAAAACTAGAAGCAACAATTGCGGTGCGAGCACCAAAAAATCGAGGGCAAGCTGGGCGTGCAGGATCGCCCCATAATAACGGCCGTAGTCGTTCAGCGTTTCGGTGATGCGGTTTTCGGAAAGAAACAAGGCAAAGGCGGCCGACAGTCCCGCCAGCGTGCCGCCCGCGTACCCAAGAATTGTCGGATCCTTGACCCAGCGGCGAAAACCTCGCTGGTCGATGGCCCAAATCCACGGGATGGCGCAAACCATCTGGACCAGGGCCAGCACGAAACCCGCGAGCAACAAGCTGGAGAACGATGTTGTCATGAAAGAGGCTTGAATGTCCCGGTGCGAAATTGATCACGAGATCCCGGCGTAGGCTCTACGACGTGACCGAGTTTAAGGTTCGTGGAAAGGATAGGTTTCCTGGGAAGAATTGACTAGTGGGCCGGAGCCGCTTGCGGCGGAGCGCTCTAGTTAACCCGACGCGCTAGCGAGGGATACGGCTCTCCATCGCTAGCGCGTCGGTTTGACAAGAACGGCTTGTCATCGCGGAACCCAAGCATTTTCCCGGTCTCGCGAAGCCATCGAGGCCTTCCGCGCGGCCGAGCAAAGGCCCTTCACGTCAAGGCCCAGGTCGGCGAGGAGCTCACCGCGTTCCGCATGTTCGATGAAGCGGTCGGGGATGCCAAGCCGAGTGACGCCGCGGGTGTCGAGGCCGGCACCGTTAGCGGCTTCGAGAACCGCGCTGCCGAAGCCGCCTTCGAGTGTGCCTTCTTCAACCGTGAGAACGAACGGCAACTGTTCGACGGCTCGCAGTATCGTTTCTTTGTCGAGCGGCTTGGCGAAGCGGGCGTTGATAACGCCGACGTTCATCCCCTCCTCGCGGAGAGCTTTGGCCGCTTGCACGGCATTCGGCAACAGGGTGCCGAAAACGATGAACGCTCCATCCTCGCCCCAGTCAATCACTTCCGCACGGCCGTGCTCGATGGCCGTGATATCTCGTTCGACTTTTTCGATACTCGCCTTCGGATAGCGAATGGACGTGGCCGTGTTGCTTTCCAAGGCAAATTGGAGCATCGGTGCCAGGTCTTGCTCGTCGCCGGGGGCCATGACCGTCAAGTTCGGGAACAATCGCATGTACGGGATATCGAAAACGCCGTGATGCGTTGGGCCGTCGGGACCTGTCAGACCGGCACGGTCGAGCGTAAAGACAACCGGCAAGTTTTGTAATGCCACTTCCTGAAAGATCTGGTCGAAGGAACGTTGCAAGAAGGTCGAGTAGATATTGACAATCGGCCGTAGACCCGCCTTGGCCTGGCCCGCCGCGAACGCGACCGCATGCGATTCGCAGATGCCGACGTCAAAGAAGCGGTCGGGAAAAGCGGTGCGGACGGCTTCAAGCTTGTTCCCCTGGCACATGGCGGCGGTCAGTACCGTCACGCGCGGGTTCGCCGTCATGGCTTCGTGAATCGCGGTGCTCACAATATCGGTGTACGCTTTCGAACCACCGCGCTTCAGTTCGATGCTGGTGCGGGCCGGGCCGACTTTGGCGAAGACGGGCGGCGTGTGATAACCGACCGGGTCGGCACTCGCCTGCGGTACGCCGTGACCTTTCTCCGTGAAGACATGCAGCAGAATCGGGCCCTTTTGTGACCTAAGATCACGCAAAATTTTTCGCATGGTCGGCAAGTCGTGGCCATCGACCGGTCCGAAGTAGCGGAAGCCCATTTCCTCAAAGAGCATACCGTCTTTGAAGAAGGCTTTGAGACCATCACGAAGTTGTTCCAGGGCGGTGTGAGCGATATCGCCGAGTACCGGAATCTTCGAGAGGATGTAGTTGATGCTCTTCTTCGAACCTTGATAGAACGACGTCATCCGGCATTGGTCGAGGTAATTCGCCATGCCGCCGGTGCGCGGGCAGATCGACATCTTGTTGTCGTTGAGAATGACCAGCACATTCTGGTTCATGCCGCCGATGTTATTGAGAGCCTCGAAGACGATGCCGGAAACGAATGCTCCGTCGCCGATAACCGCGACGGCCTGGCGGTCTGTCTCGCCGAGAATGTCGTCGGCTGATTTCAGGCCGGATACCGTTGAAATGCTCGAACCCGCGTGGCCGGTCATGAAAAGGTCATATTCGCTCTCGTTCGGGTTAGGATAACCCATCACGCCGCCCTTGGTGCGGATCGAATCGAAATCCTTGTAGCGGCCGGTGATCAGCTTGTGGGGATAAAT
>JAIOQJ010000192.1 GCA_021413475.1 Planctomycetota bacterium
CAAACCCCGTTGGCGGCCTGCTGCTTGCGATATTTGAAATCTCCCGAGAGTTGCCCAAAAATGCGGGCGCTCTCAATTCCCCGCTGACCCATCTGAGCCGATCCGAGGCTCGCCCGCATGGCAGTTAGCTTGGGTTGACGCTCGAACGCAATCTGTAAACATTGACCAATCGTCAACTTAGGGAGCGGCGTCGTCTCTGCCGGTTTCGGATCGTCCTTGTTTTCGCGAACCCAGGCGGCAGGCAAAGCCGGCACTTGCGCGTGGACATCACCGATGGCAAAAAAGATGATGCCAAGAACGATCGGTGCCGTTCGACATGTAAAACAAGGAGAGACTGTGAACATGGGCACCCCTCGAATTGGCGTTCGGACCGGAACGCCCTCGATCAAGCCATGGCGATGGGTTATTTAACGACAGATACTCGTTCAATCGGCCTGTTTTCTGTAGTTCCTCTATACTGCGTGTTCTTTTTCAACGTTTTTTTTCCCTGGACGAACGGAAAATTCGTTGGGAAGGATTCTGACGGAGAACCGTCGCCCGCGTATATTTCCCAAATGGACTTTTCGGTTTTTCATGCGGGAGCACCAGTCGATGCGCGAACGTTGCAGTCCCGCTGTGCTTCGCGCCATCGAGCATGTCATTCATTCCTCGAAGTTGGGAGCACCAGGAGAAATCGATTCCCTTCGGTTACTCACATCTTTACTTGAGGAAAGCGACGGTCGAGTGGCACTCCAACTTGCGAAACATGGTTTGACTCGCACCACGATCTTAAACAATCTAACGAATGACGCAATGTCTACTTCGCTCTCCGTCGATCGGTTAATCGCCGATGGTCGATCCTTATCCCGGGAACACGACGCGGAAGGGACCGTCACCTCCGAGTTTCTCTTACTTACTCTGCTCCAGAACGATCAATTCCTCACGACTCGCCTGAGCGAAATGGGCCTCGATTTTGCCAACTTGGAACGAGACATTTTGGGTGAAACAATCTCGATACCGACCTTGGACGACCTATTCCGATTCGACGATTCCGTCGATCGGTCGGCGACGGGGCGGATCCTGGACGTGAACGCCAATCGGGCCCGCGAGTCGCTGCGCATTCTGGATGATTACGCGCGCTTCGTACTCAACGATCCGCTATTAACACGCGAGATCAAGGAACTCCGCCACGAACTAACGGCCCTTCTGGCCCAATTACCTGAAGGTTTGTTGATCGGTTCACGCGAAACACTGAACGATGTCGGTACAACTATTACCGCATCTGGTGAAATGGACCGCTCCTCACCACGGGAAGTGGCCCGAATCAATCTGAAACGTGTACAAGAATCGCTGCGAAGTCTCGAAGAGTATGGCAAGATTGTGAAAGCCGAGTTCGCTTTGGGGATCGAACAACTCCGCTATCGATCGTACAATCTTGATAAGGTTATTTTGATCGGTACGGACGTTCGCACCGTTCTCGATCAAACACGTCTCTATGTTTTACTCACTGCCTCGCAATGTCTGGCCGCCCTAGATTGGACGATCACAGAAGCGGCCGGGGGCGGTGCGCAGATTTTTCAGCTCCGTGAAAAAGAACTCGACGATCGATGTTTGCTTGAACGAGCACGCGAATTTCGACGTTGGACACGGCAAGCGGGCGTCTTGTTCATCATGAACGATCGTTCCGACATCGCCCGGCTCGTGGAGGCCGACGGCGTGCATCTCGGACAGGACGATATGCCCGTTCACGAAGCCCGGCGGATTCTCGGCCCGGATTTTCTGATTGGTGTCAGCACGCACAACATTGAACAGGTTCGCCAGGCAGTACTCGATGGAGCGAATTACATCGGCGTCGGGCCAGCCTTCCGTTCGGAAACAAAATCGTTCGACGCATTGGCCGGTCTGGAATTCGTCAAAGCGGCCCTGGCAGAAACCTCACTGCCAGCGTTCGTGATCGGCGGCATCAACGAACGAACCATCGGCGACGCGATTGCGGTCGGGGCGAAACGTGTCGCGGTCAGTGCGGCGATTGCGTGTGCGGAGGATCCGAGAACCGCGGCACGTTGCCTTCATGATGCGTTGCGGCAGGTGGCGAATCCGAAGTGAGAAATTCAGTTTGAACCAAAGAGACACAGTAACACAGAGAAAACAAGAAGAGATTCGAGGCCTTCTGAAATTGGATGAACTCAGTACAAATCATGTCGTTCTTTCTTCTTTTCTCGGTGTCTCTGTGCCTCTGTGGTTCATTCTTCTGGGCGCTCTAAAGTAGAACTTGTTCGAAGCACCCTCTTTATATCGGAGCGTGCCGATGGTATTCTATTTGGCGTCCCGAGCGAGGAAGCAACATGTCCGCGACGCCCGGCCCTGATCCTTTTGCGAAACTGCTACCCCTGATCGATCAATACTGGGGATTCCGCGCGCTTCGGCCGATGCAGGAGAAGGCGATGCGTTCGGTGCTCGAACGCCGCGATTCGCTGATCGTGCTCCCGACGGGTGGCGGCAAATCACTCTGCTTCCAGGCCCCTGCCCTGATGTTCGAAAACGAGACGACCGTTGTCGTCTCGCCATTGATTGCATTGATGAAGGACCAAGTCGATGCCCTCCGTGCCGTGGGCTACCCTGCCCGCTTCATCAACAGTTCATTGACCGAAACCGAACGGGTCGAGACTTTCCATGAATTGAAGGCCGGGAAAGTCCGCTTGCTCTACGTCTCGCCAGAACGCTTGATGGTCCCTGTTTTCCAGGAATTCGTTCGCAGTCTCGGCGTGAAGACGTTCGCCATCGACGAGGCTCACTGCATCAGCCACTGGGGACACGATTTTCGCCCCGAGTACCGGATGATGTCTACCATCCGACAACTCTTCCCCGAGGCCACCTTCCACGGTTACACCGCCACCGCTACCGAGCAGGTCCGCGAGGACATCGCCGCCCAGCTTGGCCTGCGCAATCCCGAGCTTCTGGTCGGCAACTTCGATCGGCCGAACCTTTGCTATCGAGTGTTGCCACGCCAGCAGATGCCCGATCAGGTGATCGAGATTCTCAAACGGCATAAAGGCGAGGCCGGCATCATTTACTGCATTCGCCGCAAGGATGTCGACGAACTCGCCCTGCAACTGCAAACGCTCGGCCTCAAGGCGATGCCCTACCACGCCGGCCTTTCAACAGAGCAACGCCAAGCCGCCCAAGAGGCTTTCCGCAGCGAAAAGTGCGACCTAATCGTTGCCACAGTTGCGTTCGGCATGGGTATCGATCGTTCGAACGTGCGCTTCGTCCTTCACGCGGGCATGCCAAAATCGGTGGAGCATTATCAGCAAGAAGCGGGCCGGGCCGGACGTGACGGGCTCGAAGCGGAATGCGTGCTGCTTTTCGGTTTGCAAGATCGGATGACCTGGGAATACATCCTGAAAAAATCCGCGGAGGAAGCCGGCGTCGCGGACGATTTTCTGCCGAATGCCTTGTTGCATCTCGATGAGATGACCCATTACTGCAGGGCGGGATCGTGCCGGCACCGCATTCTCGTCGAGCATTTCGGCCAAGAGTACACGACACCCAATTGCCGGGCCTGCGATTTGTGTCTCGACGAAATCGACATCGAGCCGGAAGGGCAAACCATCGCCCGCAAGATCCTCTCGTGCGTGGCGCGCGTGAATGAAGGTTTCGGTATCGGGCAGATCGTCGCCATCTTGGTTGGCGACGATTCGGACAAAGTCACGAAATACGGTCACGAGAAACTCAAAACCTACGGACTGTTGCGAGAGCATAATCCCGGCCAAATTCGCGACTGGGTGAATCAACTTCTCGATCAGGCGGCCCTGGAACGAACCGATGGCGACTATCCGATTTTGAAGTTGAATCCGTTCTCTTGGCAGATCATGCGCGACGAAAAGCAAATCGTCCTGCGTAAGACCCTGACCCGCGTTCGCACCAAGAAGAGCAAGACCGAGGAAACTTCCTGGGAGGGGATCGATCGCGACCTGTTCGAGCAACTGCGCGAATGGCGGAAAACAACGGCCGAGGCTCACAGTTGGCCGGCCTTCACGGTCTTCGGCGATAACACGCTCCGCGAACTGGCCCGCGTGCGGCCGTCGAATCTGAAGAGCATGCGGCAAGTCCAGGGAGTCGGCGACGCCAAGCTGCAGATGTACGGCGAGGACGTTCTGCAAATCATCACCGGCTACTGCGCGGAAAATAGCGTGACGATGGACGAACTCGCTGGCGTCGCTTCACATAACCCAGCGGTCGCGCGTGTCAGCCCCTCAATCATTGCCGAGTATTATCCCCATTTCCGTCGGGGCGCGGCCATCGAGGCAGTTAAGCAAGCAACGGGAAGGTCGACTTCCACGGTGGTGAAATATCTGTTGAGCTACATACGCGACGAACGGCCAAAATCGGTTGATATCTGGGTCCCCTCCGATGTTCAAGCCATGGTATTTCAGTCCGCGAAAAGGTTAGGCACCACTCTACTCAGGCCGATCTTCGAAGACCTTGGCGAGCAGGTCCCCTACGATGCGATCCGCATCGCGCTCGCTTGGAAAGGGTAGGTTCTTCCCACGGCGCAGATTTGGTAGCCGCTTGTTGCTTAACGCTCGCCCTCCAGCAAGAGCGAGCGCTAAGTCGCAAGCGGCTACCAAATCGGAAAAAGGATAAAACGCCCACATCGGGGGTTTCATGTCGGGCAAATTGGGTAAAATGTGTTTTGCGCTTCCGCGACCGAAGATAAAGGCACGCTCTGAATGAGTGCCATTACGGAACGACGACTTCGAGGAGGAACATGGAAGGCTCTCGCGAGTTCCTGGAACAAGCCCGGCACCATCAGCTGCACACGGGCAATTTCCGTGGACTCCTTCACATCCTGATTGGCCGGCGGATTGCTCGTGAGGACGGCACCCTCCTCTCCAACGGCATGAGCTGGCGGCAGCTTGCCGAACTCCTGAAGTTGCTGCGCTGGGATAAGGATTGCGTCCGCGAACTCGGCCTCGATCCCGACGATCTTCCGCCCCGTGATCGACAGCGATACTGGTATTCAGCGATACTAGCGGCCCAAGTAGATTCGCCCGACGCCATCGCGAGCGCGAGCCGGCTCGTCTCAAAGTTTGCGAAGATAGGGTTTGTGGTGACGTGAGTCGTTTACGGTTTCGACATCCCGACGAAACTCCCATCATTCTCCCGTGAAAGCGCCCACAAGAACGCACCAACATCCGGGCTTTCGAAAAAGAATCCGATGGAGTTAATACGGACTTTC
>JAIOQJ010000193.1 GCA_021413475.1 Planctomycetota bacterium
CCGACGCGCCAGCGAGGGAGACAAACTTCTCTCGCTGGAGCGTCGGGTTAACCAGAATCCCGACCGCGTGGCTCCCCTACCTCTTACCTCTTCCTTTCATCTTCGCTCGATTTCCTGACACAACTTGGAAAGACATGGGTAGTCTCTTGTAAGCCCAACAAAACTGCATTAAAATCAGGTTACTTTGATGCCAATAGCTGTCGCGCATCTCGATTCTCTTCTGTGAAAGGCCCCGCACAATGCTGGCTTCTCTGGCTTTGATCACCTTGCTCCAGGCACCCACTGTAGGAGCGGACAGCCTCGCGCTGGCCAATGTTCGGTTGACTCACGGCCTACTTGGTGCGGCCCGCGACAAAGCGGAGATCCGGCCGGGCGATAGCTTGATCCTCGCCTTCGACATCCAAGGGATTGCCTCAGACGACACCGGCAAGGCATCGTACACCACTTCCGTCGATGTCAAGGACACCGCTGGCAAGACGCTCTTTTCGCAGCCCCCCAAAAAATTTCAGGAGTTCCTACCGCTCGGCGGCGGCACCGCACCGGCCTTTGCCCAGATCGATTTGGGACCGGAATCCCCGGCCGGCAAATACACGATGGTTGTCACAGTCCTCGATAACACCAATCAGCAGAAAGCGGTCACGCAAAAGGATTTCACGGTTCTGGCCAAGGCATTCGACATTGTGCGCTTGACGATCAGCGGCGATGCGGACGGATTGATCCCCGTCGGATCTTTTTCCGTTGGCCAACCCTTCTGGGTTCATGCCTCGGTTGTTGGGTTCGAACGAGCCGCGACGGGCACGAAGCAACCGAAAGTCAGCATTCAACTCCGCGTTCTCGATGAGGGAAAGAAGCCGATTGTCGCCAAGCCGTTCGCGGGCATCGTTGAAAAAGATGTACCCGCTAACGCGACCTCGTTGCCGATCCGTTTCTTCGTGCCGCTAAACAAGGCAGGCACTTTCACCGTCGAACTCTCGGCCACGGATGAGCTCAAGAAAACGTCCCAGGCGACGTTTTCGTTCCCTCTGAAGGTCGTCCCTCACCAATAAACCATTCGTCGCGCGAATCAATCGCGCCTTTTTTTCGATCGGGATTGCCATGTTACTACCGCTATTTTCCCGGGTCAGTCTACACGGATGGTCGAGCCGCATATTGCTTTTGTTGGCATCTGGACTTCTGCTCCTTTCAACCTGTGCCGGAGCGGCCGATCCAGTTGCCGTTGTAATCGTCAACGACGATAGCCCACCCTTGCTGGCGCGCTCGGCGACTGACAAGCCTTGGGAAATCGTTCTGGATAAGCATCCGCTTATCGCAGGAGCCCAAGTCGTTGGCGGCATCGGCGCGACTTTTGATTCGGCAAATGGCGCGGTTCGGGGCCGATTGATCGGCGACGTGGGCGGCCATTCGCCATTTCCTATCTTCGAATCGTCGCTGATCTTGCAAGAAGCCAAAGAAGTTGATTTCGCTTTCGAAATGGATCGCGGCCGGATCGACTTAATCAATCAAAAGAAGTCGGGCTCAGCCAAAGTCAAAGTCACCATTCGTGGGGAGTCGGGCGAGATCACGCTTGCCGAACCCGGCACGCGATTGGTCATCGAGATGTACAGCCGCTGGCCGAAAGGGACCAAGTTCACCAAGACTCCCAAAGAGACCGACGCCCCTGCCCTGGCCCTGCTCTTCATCGCGGTGAAAGGGGAAGTTTCCCTCAAGGGGAAGAACCATACGATCGCGCTGAAAGCTCCCCCCGGTCCCGCCCTCATGATGATCGATGGCCTGACCGACAAAGAGCCACTCACCGAAGTTCTTGAGAAATTGCCGGACTGGATCGAGACGCAGGATGTCGAACTGCTCAAGAAGATCCGAACAAGCGTCGGGCAGTTTCGTGCATTGAGCAAGAAGACTTCGATCGATCAAGCACTTTCGCTGATGGCGTTTTCGCATGACGAGACGGTTCGACGCACGGCCGTGATATTACTTGGTGCTCTCGACGACCTCCCCCGGCTCGGGGCGGCAATGGCGACCGCGAAGCACGACGATGCCTTGATCGACTTTTTGGAACACGACCGACTTCTCATCCGCGGATTGGCACACTGGCATCTGGTTCGACTCGTTCAAGAGGGCAAGAAGATCGGCTACAAGCCAGTATCCACGAAGGAAGAGCGAGAAAAAATGATTAAAGCCTGGAAGGAACTGGTGCCTTCCGGCACGACCCCGGGGCAACCAAAGGAACCGAAGTAACAAATTCGCGACGCAAGCCTTGGGGTGAGGTACTCCCGAACCCCAGGGATTCGCACCCTGATTCACGTGCACCCTGGAGATTCAACATGTTCAACACCAAATGGCATCTCGCCTTGATAGCGATTCCGACATTCTTCGGACTCTCAACGAGTGCCCAGGCCCAATTCTACAGCGGTGCGGCGAATCAGGCACCAGGTGCCTCGCAGACGTACGCCCGCGGCCTTTCAGGTTCCGGCGACCAGGGAGCCAATCTGCGGAATTTCTCGGTGAGTTCCTACAACGGTGGTTTTTTCGGGGGGGGAGGCAACGGTGGACCGAATTCCCAAGTTGCCACGCCCTGGAGTTCCAAATACGGCTCGTGGATTCAACCCGCGAACTCGGGTGTGATGCAAGACAGCATCGCCCGGCAACAGGCCTATTTTCAGGGGAGCATGCAGAACCAGGATCTCGAACTTCGCCGTCTCCAACTGAAGAGGGCGGCCTTCGACGAGATGATGTACGAAAAGATGAACACGCCACCTCCGGAGCTCGTGCGCGAAGAGCAGCGGTTGAATCGTCTGACGCGCGCCCGCAACACGCCGCCCGAGAGCGAGATTGCCCTGGGGGATCCGCTCAACGAACTCCTTATTAACATTCAGCGGATTCAGGCTCGTGAAGGGGTGCGCGGCTACTCGATCCCGCTCGATCCGGATGTCGTCAAGCATTTGAACGTCACCACCACGGGCGGCAGCAGTGTGGGCAGCAACGCGATGTTCAAACAAGATAGCTCGCTAGAATGGCCGATCGCCCTGAGTACCGACACATTCGCTCCCTATCGGAAACGAGTGGAGGCAAACATTGCGGACATGACCAAGGCCCAGCAAGAAGGCAGGATCGATCTGGGAAAAGTCGCGGATTCCCGCAAGGCGCTCGGCGGCATGAAATCGATGCTCTTTGACGTTCGCGCGGACACGTCCTTCACCGATTATGCAGCGGGTCTCGAATATCTTTCAAGCGTTGGCAAAAAGGTCGAAATTCTGGCGAAACCAGGCGCGAAGAACTTTATCGATGGCACCTATGCCGCCAAGGGAAGCACCGTCGGGGAACTCGTCGATTACATGACTTCGAAAGGTTTGAAATTCGCCCCGGCGACCTCCGGATACGAACCCTACTACACGGGCTTCTATCAGTCCATGGTCACCTACGATATCGGCCTGAGCCGCCTCGCCGGCGATCAATCGACCATGATGTTCCAACCGCCGCCAAGCAAGAAGGATCAGTAACACACAAGCCCCGAGGTGAGGGTTTCCGAACCTCGGGGATAGACTCATCCCCGGGTTTCGCAAAGCCTCAACCCGGGGCTTGTAAATGTAATAACTCATCGGCCGGCACGCCGCCCAGTGTCGTGTCGGCGATAAACAGGCTCCCCGCTTCCGGGCACTTTCTCCGCATTTCCTCCGGCATTCCCTCAACGGCCGTGGTTAACACCAACTGGACTTTGTTTTCGCGTTCGACCAGCAGTGGGCAGGTAACACGCGGCGAGCCCGTGGTTGTCCATTCCTCGACGATCTCGCAACTCTCCAGGTGGTATCGGCTTGCCCGACCGTTGCCGCCGCGTGATGGGTTGAAAAAGGCGATGATCGCGGTGCCGTCGCCGACATCGACCATGCCATCGGGAAAGCCCTCAACGTTTTGCAAGTCGAGGACGACTTCGGCCGCACCGAGTTGCCGCTTGGCGAGATCGAACCGATAGCGGACGAGATTTCGCTTGGGCGTGTCGATGTCGTAAAGCAGCCAGTCGTTCCCCGAGCGCGAGAAGTACTTGCCGTTGGAACAAAGTTGCTTGTCAGCCAGCACCTGGATTTTTCGATCGACGAGCGTGAAGAGAAACAGATGGGCAATCGGCTCGGCGAAGCGGATATCCTTGGTGCCGAAAACGATCGCCCGGCCGCCGGGGACAATCTCGCCGTCATTGATGGTCGTACGCGGGTTCATGTCGGGGATGGTTGCCCAGGTTTCCCAGGCACCCGTATTCAGGTCGAGCGTGCCGATCTCTTTGTCCCGACCAACGAAGACGACACCCGACATGTCCGTCGGCATCACGAAACCGGTCCGGGCCGGCAACGGGCAGACACGCTGGGAGCCGTCGTCCCAGAAGCGCAAATGGATCGCTCCGGGATGATTCATAGTAATTGATTGTGGATCGCCGCTTGCGGCGAAGCGCGAATCGCTCCGCCGCAAGCGGCTCTGGGAGATTTTTATGTTACAAGGCAAGACCGCCCTGATCACCGGCAGCAGCCAGGGAATTGGGCTCGCCGTCGCGAAGGCTTATCTCGCCGACGGGGCGCGCGTCGTCCTCACCTCGGAACGGCCTCTCGATCAATGCCCCGAAATGGCCGACGTCATTCGCCGGCCGGGGGCGCATTACATCGCGGTCGATCTTGCGAAAGATGGCGAAGCGGAACGCCTCGTCGCCGCCGCGGTCGAGAAATTGGGCCCAATCGATATCCTCGTCAACAACCTCGGCACCTTCCGCGAACCGGCGTTTCTGGACCTGACTCGCGCGCAGTTCGATTTCATCTTTCACGTCAACGTCTGGTCGGCGATTGCGGTGACGCGAGAGGTCGCACGGCACTCGATCAACAGCGGCCGCGGCGGACGCATCCTGTTCACGACGTCGCTGAACGGCTCGCGTTCCGAACCACGGCATACGCTCTACGATGCCAGCAAGGGGGCGATCAACGCCCTGACCCGGCAATTGGCGATCGAGCTCGCCCCGCACGGCTTCACCACGGCGGCCATCGCGCCAGGCCTTGTCGAAACGCCACTTACCGATTTCGGCTTGCGTTCGGACCCAGCGGCTCGGCAAGCGATCCTCGAACAGATTCCCTTGCGGCGGATCGCGTCGGTCGAAGATCTGGCGGGTTGGTATGTGTTTCTTGGTTCGGACGCGGCGAGCTATGCAACGGGAACGATCATCACGGTCGATGGTGGCCTCGATGCCCAGCAGATGGCCGAGCGGCCGATCGCGGTGAGCGAACAACACTGAATGGAAACGAAATGATGATCGAGAAAAAAACTACCGCCGCGCGGCATGACCCGCGCAGCGGCGTTTCCCCCTCTCCCTACCTGTCACACATAGGGCGTCTTCGGGCGGATTGACCCAACCCGAAGAGCCCCGTGATCCTTCAAATTTGCTCTTTCTTCCGGTGATGATTGCGAGTCCGGTGAAGAGGCTCCGTCGTAAACCTTGTCAAGACCTGTCGTTGCGGTAACGACTTCCGTGTCAGTGAGAGGGCGTATATCCGGACTTTCATAACTTGGGAAGACGAGTTTTCATCATTACTCATGAACGGGGTTCGAGTCATGTAGGTCGGGTCGAGGCTTTGCGTGGCCCGACGGTGCGAAAAGCCGGTGAGTGGACGCCACGGTGGCCTTTTAGCGAGTCGGCGATCGAATGTGCGAACGTCGCAGGTATGTGCACCGTCGGGCCTCACAAAGCCTCGACCCGACCTACGTTGGCGACGGTATGCGATGGGGAGTCAAATCACCGCCCGCGCCAGATTCAGATAAATCAACAGAGTAATCATGTCCGTGGCCGCCAGGGAGATCGGTCCCGCTGCCACCTGCGGATCGCGCTTCAACAGCTTCAACAAGTATGGCACGCCAAGGCCGATTATCGCGGCACTGACGATGCCGCCCGAGATGCCGACCACCAGGCAGAGCGTCACTCGCCAATCGCCTTTCCAAAGTGCGGCGGTGGTCCCCACCAGCAGGGCGCAGCCGATCCCCAGCAGAAGTCCCGTGACCATTTCACGGAGGAGTTTGCGCACGAGTTCGCGATAGCTCGGCCGGGAGTCTTTTAGCCCGACCAGCCCCAGCGTGACCGATTGGATGCTGACGCTCTCGGCCAAGGCAAGCACGACAGGGATGAAGAGTGCGAGCGCTACAGCCTTCTGCAATTCCTCTTCGTAAAGCCCCGAGAGAAATGCCGCGAGGATGCCGCCGGCGACGTTGCACAACAGCCAGGGAAAGCGAAGTCGAAAGGATTTGATCGCCGACGCGTGCTGGGCCTGGGCGAGATGGACGCCGATGATCTGGAAGAGATCGTCCGCCTTGTCAAAAATTTCCTGGCCCGAGAGTTCGTTCAACTCGTCGGTGTAGAGTTCGACATCGACGACGCCGACAATTCGCTTCTGGTCATCCACGACCGGGAAGGCGAGAAAGCGGTGAAGCGTGAAGAATTCGCACGCTTCGAGCACGGTCGCGTTCTGGGGAATGGCGATGGCGTGCCGGACCATGATTTCCGTGATTGGTTTCTCGGGGGGAGCGAGCAGCAAACGCCGCGTCGGCACCACTCCTTGCAACTTGCCGTCCGCGTCGGTGACATAGAGATAGATGATCCGCCCTTCGGGCGGTTTCGCCCGCAATGTGATGAGCGCTTCGCCGACGGTCTGTTCGACAGAAAGACGTGCGAAATCTTGACGCAAATGCTTGATGACCGGATCGTCGAAATGAGCGGAGGGCAGGACGGGTGGCAATGAACAACTCCGGGGAAATTAGTCGGAGGCAGATCCCTGGGGTTCGCAAAGCCTCACCCCAGGGCTTGTTTGAGAATTCCCACAAGCCCCGAGGTGAGGCTTTGCGAACCTCGGGGAT
>JAIOQJ010000194.1 GCA_021413475.1 Planctomycetota bacterium
CAAGGCAATAAATCCCGACCAGGATATTCGAATCGAAAATTTCCGCGACACGCAACTACCAGAGGGTCAGATTGATGCGGTGATCGGCAACGTCCCGTTCGCCGATCTCAAACTCGACTATCAGGGACAGAAACTGTCGCTACATGATTTCTTCTTCGCTAAATCCATCGACTCCCTCAAACCGGGCGGAGTGTTGGCGCTGGTGCCCACGCATTACACTCTCGACAAGCAGAACGCCGCAGTCCGTGAATCGCTCGCCGACAAGGCGGACTTTCTGGGAGCCATTCGGCTGCCGTCGGACGCCTTCAAGCGGGAAGGGACGGCCGTCGTCACCGATATCGTGTTTCTGCGGAAGCGAGAACCCGGCCATGCACCCCAGCATGGCGAATCATCGTGGCTAAATGTGATGCCCATGATGATTGAGGGAGCTATCGTTCCCATCAATTGCTATTTCCACGCGCATCCCGAGATGGTCCTCGGAACCTGGAGCCGCAAGGATCGGCTCTATGGCGGCGAGTCAGGTTACAGCGTGCGGGGAAACGGCGATCTGGCAGCGCAGCTCCAGGAAGCCATCCACCGTCTGCCGGAATTCACGCCGTTCCAGGATCCGGCCACACACATCATTGAAAAACCCTTCACGCCCCCACCGTCAATGCCCCATATCGGCGAGGGGAGTTTCTTTGTCGGCAACGACCACACGATCTGTCAGTCTCTCGGCGGACAAGGCGTGCCGGTCACTTATGGGGGCACGTTGTTGAAGACGGATGGCACGCTTGTTGGCAAGCGGATGGGTAGTCTGATCGGCCTGCGCGACCGTGCCCGCCGTGTTCTGCAATCGCAGAACGAGGGCTGGCCCGAGGTCAACCGCGATGAGGCACGGCAGGAACTGAAACGTGCCTATAACCAATTTGTGGCGGCCTACGGCCCGATCAACAAGACGACCTTCGGCGAGACTGCCACCGGCAGTGTCATTCGCCGCATGCCCAACCTCGTGAAATTCCGCGAGGATCCCGATGCCATGCTGGTCATGTCGCTCGAAGACTACGACGAGACCACCGGCAAGGCCACCAAAGCCGCGATCATGCAGAAAGACGTGGTCGGCAGGAAGCCGCCCGTCACAGCCGTTCGCAGTGCCGAAGAGGGGCTGCTCGTGTGCCTCGATCAACGGGGCATGATCGACTTGCCGTTCATCGCCACGTTGTACGGTAAACCGGAAGCACAGATCATCGAGGAATTGGGCGATCTCATTTTTCAAGATCCAGAGTCCAGTACCTGGCAGACGGCCGATGCGTATCTCTCCGGCAATGTGAGGGCGAAGCTCGCCGTCGCCGTGTCGGCCGGACCGACCTATGACCGAAACGCCCGAGCCCTGCGGGCGGTTCAGCCCGAGGACGTGCTTCCCGGCGATATCGACGCCAAGCTCGGATCACCGTGGATTCCAGAGTCCGATATCGAATCGTTCGCCGCCGATCTGTTCCATGTTTCGACATCGGCCGTGCGGATCGGGCATTTCAAAAAAGATGCGGTGTGGAGTGTCGAAGCCGACTACTCCGCGGAGCGATCGGTTGCCGCAACTTCCGAATATGGTACGGAGCGTGCGAATGGAACGGCTCTCTTTGAAATGGCCCTCAACATGAAGACCCCGCTGATTTACGACACGGTCTATAAGGGCGACCGTGAGGAGCGGGTGGTGAATCAAGAGGCGACGCTCGCTGCCCGCGAAAAGCAGAAGCTGATCAAGGAACGGTTCCGGTCTTGGGTGTTTGCCGACCCGGAACGCACCGAGCGGCTCGTGCGGCTGTACAACGACACCTATAACAACCTTCGACCGCGTCTCTTCGACGGTTCACATCTCGATTTCCCCGGCATGAATCAGACCATTCAACTGCGGCCGCACCAGACCGCCGCCATCTGGCGCGGCATGAGTTCGGGCAATACCTTGCTGGCTCACGCCGTCGGTGCCGGCAAGAGTTTCACGATGGCCGCGACCGGCATGAAGATGAAGGACGCCGGGTTGATCAAGAAACCGATGTATGTCGTTCCCAATCATCTGCTTGAGCAGTTTGCCCGCGAGTTCATGCAGCTCTACCCGAACGCCCGGCTGCTGATCGCCAGCAAGGACGATATGACCCGTGAGAACCGCAAGCACCTGACCGCCAAGATCGCTAGTGGGGAGTGGGACGGGATCATCGTAACGCATAGTTCATTCGAGCGGATCGGTATGTCACGGGACTTCCAGGCTCGGTTTCTGCGGGATCAAATCGCGGAATACGACCAGCTACTCCGCGACAGCGCCGGAGCAGACAAGTCGCGTCCCCAGCGCAATTTGATCAAGACCATTGAGAAGCAAAAGGCGAAGCGCGAGGAACGACTGAAAGACTTGCTGGCCGAGGACAAGAAAGACGACGGCCTGGTATTCGACGAATTGGGCGTGGACCATCTATTCGTCGATGAGGCCCACTATTTCAAGAATCTGGAAACGCCGACCAAGATGGAACGTGTGGCGGGCATTCAGACGGGTGGCAGCGAGCGGGCCTTCGACCTGTTCATGAAAGCCCGTTTCCTGCATGAGCAGCATCCTGGCCACGGCCTCACGTTCGCCACCGGAACGCCGATCAGCAATACGATGGTTGAGATGTACACGATGTCTCGGTTCCTCGACCTGGAGGGACTGCTGGAACGAGGTATCGAACATTTCGACGCGTGGGCAGCCACATTCGGGGAAGTGATCGACACGATGGAGATATCCCCCGACGGCGCGTCGTTGCGGCCGCGCAGCCGGTTCGCCCGCTTCACTAATCTGCCGGAACTTCAGCAGATGTTCCGCGCCTTCTCGGACGTGCAGACCGCCGAGATGCTCGATCTGCCCCGGCCTCGGCTGGAAGGGGACAAACCGATTGTGGTGGCGTGTCCGATGTCGGACGCGCAGCACGACATCCAACAAGAACTGGTGGACCGCTATGACCGAATTCGGTCGCAGAAGATTGATCCCCGGCAAGATAACGCACTGGCAATCACAACCGACGGCCGCAAGCTGGCACTCGACGCGCGGATGCTGTCGGCAACCGCTGCCGACTTCCCCGGCTCGAAAATCAATGCCTTGGTCGGCAACGTGCATGCCATTTGGCAGCGTACGGCCGCGACACGCGGCGCGCAGATGATCTTCTGTGACATGGGAGTCCAACCGACCCTGTGGGGTTTTTCGGCCTATGGAGATGTCGTCGAAAAACTTATCGCCAGCGGAATTCCGCGCGCGCAAATCGCGGCGATCGGCGATGCCGATTCGGACGCCAAAAAACAAGCCCTGTTCGACAAGGTCCGCAATGGTTCGGTGCGGGTCCTGATCGGCAGCACGCAGAAAATGGGAACCGGCACCAACGTCCAGAAACGCCTCGCGGCATTGCATCACCTCGATGCGCCCTGGAAGCCGGCCGAAGTCGAACAACGGGAAGGCCGCATCCTGCGACAGGGCAACGAAAATGAGGAAGTGGCCGTCTATCGCTATGTGACCGAAGGCTCATTCGATGCCTATATGTGGCAAGCGCTGGAGACCAAGGCGCGGTTCATCTCCCAAATCATGACGGGCAACAACGCCCTCCGCTCCGCCGAGGACATCGGCGGACAAGAATTGTCCTATGCCGAGGTCAAGGCGATTGCGTCAGGCAATCCGGCCGTGTTGACCCTCGCGGAGACCGACGCTGAGTTGCAGCGTCTATCTGTTCTTAAAAAGAGCCACGCCGACGAACAATTCCTGGCCCGCCGAAATATCCGCACGTTGCCAGACACAATCAGTCGACTTACTGATCTTTTCTCAGAATTGACCAGCGATTGGAATACTTCCAAGACCCATGCGGACGATCTTGTGACCATA
>JAIOQJ010000195.1 GCA_021413475.1 Planctomycetota bacterium
GGAAGTACTTTCTGCGCGGCGGCCATGATCGCTTCGCGCAGCGACACCGGCAACGAAGGGGTGGGTAGACCCGAAAGAATGTGGTCGCACATGGTGATGCCACGTTCGGCGAGGATTTGATCGAGCTTCCCAGCGTCTCCCTCGACGATATCCAGATTGGTTGCGCCCGGGAATTTCTCGCGCAGGCGGCGACAAAAATCGGGATCCTGCTCGATGACCACGAGCTTGGTGTCCCGGCGGGCATGCTTCACGAGTTGCCGAGTGACAGGTCCCGTTCCCGCGCCCAACTCGACCAGGCACTTGGCGTTCGACCAGTCGATGCCTCTAATCAAGGCCTTGGCCAGAAAGCGCGAACTGGGCACGAACGAGGCGATCGTGCTTCCATGTTTGCAGAATTTGCCCAACATGAGCAGCCAATCGGGGCGTTGGCTCTTTTGGGGCGCCGTTTCGGTTCGTGTTTGGGGCGGGAGCGTCGTCGGCTCGATCATGTCACCACTCGGCTGGGTTTGTGAAGGATCAGTTGTGTGAAGCGCGGGTGCGAGCTTGGTCGGGGCGAAGTCAAAAAATGGACCACCAGCCGGTTGATTAGCCACGATTTCTCAATCTGGGGGGCATGCCCACAGTTGGGAATCGAGAGATAATGCCCTTCAGGCAATTCGGCTGCGGCATTCATACCGACCATGGGATCCACGATGCGATCGTTCTGACCGCTGATGAATAATGTCAACATCTTCAGATTAGGAAGTTTCGAACGAACGAGATGGTCGTTTGTTCCTTTGACCACCTTGAGCATGCCCATCTTCCAACGCCGGCTTTGAAATCTCGATTGATAATAGCGAAGCAGTTCCCGATCGACTTTTCTCGGCCGGTGAAAGACGCTTGCGATCAGTTTCTTATGGTCGTTATGCTTCACGCCTTCCATAATCGGCAGACGTTCTTCGTCACCCATGCCCGATGGACAAATCAGAATAAGTCGCGATACGAGTTCAGGATACTTGTGGGCGAACTCCACGGCGACTTTGCCCCCCAGGCTGCTCGATACGATATGGTAGGGCGGGGTTTGTACGTATTGATCGAGATACGTGTGTAATTTTTCGACCAAATAATCAACGGTGATCGGCAGACCTTCTTTAATCCGCCGATGGAGGGCGTCACCCTCGTATGCGATTAAATTCGGTGTCAGGATATCGAAATACCGGTCCCAGTAGCGCACGTTCCGATACCACGACTCCGCCTGCTCGGCGAGACCGTTCAACAGAATCAAAGGAGCCTTACGCCCATATGACCGTGGGCGAATTCGCTCAAACCAGGATTTCCAAGTCGCAGCCATTTCTGAACCAGGATTATTCCGAGCGGAATGTGTTCAATTAGAATATCTTTCCGGCGATCGACGGTACAAGAATTTTTCTCCAATTCCGACAGGTTTCTAGCGAACAGGGCGAATTTCCCAAAGAGTCATCCCCCTTTTCGCAGATACCCCCCAACTCCATAACAATACGCCTGGTCGCCAACGCGTCCAGGGTTGCCTATCTCACCACGAAGTTTCAATTCGAGGCAAACTGCGGCGACTTTTCCCATCTTTCCGAAAAATCCACCGGCGAAAAGTGGAGCATCCGCTCCGGAAGTGCCGATAAAGAGAACGAAATACCGCGCCTCGACACCGATTTTCAGGCGTTCCAGGCGAGTGTGGATCAGGGAGTTACGCACATGCGTCGACGAGCCAACGGCGGACTGAACGTGATGAGCTGGCTTCTTGCCGGCATCGCATTGGCCGGCGTTGGCTGTTTCGGCCACGAAAAGAACATTTTCGTACCGCCGCCGCCAGGCGTCATTCCCGCGGAACTGGTCAAAGTTTCTCTTCCGCCCTATGTCATTGAGGCGCCCGATGTACTGCTGGTCGAAGTTTACGCGGATTCGCTGGACGTCACCAAGCCGCCCGTCGCTCTCTGGCCCCAACCAATCAGCGGGCAGCATCTGGTGAATCTCGACGGCACTGTACGGCTGGGAATCTGGGGATCGGTTGCCGTCGCCGGCATGAACCTGGATGAAGCGACCGAAGCCATCAAGCAGCATGTGTTCAAGCGAACCCAGAACGACAAGCGAATCGCGGACAAGTTCAAGGTCGATAAAGCCGAGAAGCTTCTGGTGGTCGTCGATGTCCTGGCTTACAATAGCAAACCATACTATGTGATCATGGATGGGGCTGGTTTCGGGGAGCAAATTTATAGCTTCCCGATTACTGGCGGTGAAACGGTTCTCGACGCTCTCTCTCGGGTCAACGGCCTGCCCGACATCGCATCGAAGCGGGATATTTGGATCGCTCGCCGCAGCCCTGTGCCCGGCATGCCGGAGCAAATCTTGCAGATCGATTACGTTGGCATCACCCAGCATGCGGTCGCTCAGACCAACTACCAGGTGATGCCGGGCGACCGAATCTATGTGAAGGCACAACGGATCTTCCGCTTCGATCGTTTCTTGCAAAAGGTTCTGACGCCGATTGAACGCCTCCTTGGTATTACGTTGCTCGGAAGCTCGACCGTGAACAATATTTCCGGGCGGGGTTTGAATAACAATAACAACAACCAGTAACTGGGTGGAGAGTGCTCCTCACGCTCCGCGTGAGGAGTACTTTGTCGGAAACGAGGCGGGTTTGAAGAACTTCATCATCTGCGGCTTTCTGGGGCTGACCTTGTTCACCTCCACGGCTTGGGCTCAGAACCAGCTTGGCGGACAGTCGCAACCGTACGCGCCGAATGCGTACAACCGGCAGTCGCAACCGCTCAGCCCGTACTTGAACCTGCTGCGTGGCGGCAACCCGGCGGTGAACTACTTCTACGGGGTGCGCCCGGGGCAGCAGTTTGGTGCGTTTGGCTCCCCGTTTCTCGGCAGCACGGGAGGTTCGGGCCGGCCGACGTTCTTTCCGCAAATTGACAACCTCTATGAATTGGAGAATGTCAACACCCAGGACGGTTTGAAGCCTACGGGACACCCTTTCGGTTTCAACAACACGATGGGCTATTTTGGAATGTCCGGCAACTCAACCGGTCAGCGAAATACGAATCAGCCTGCAATGACACCAAGGCGAGGTTCAGCGACTGGAAGATGACGCAGAGATGACGTTGAAAGGATTCGAAATCGACACGAGGGATGGAACCGTGTGTACTTGGTTGGCCAATCTGAAACGCGGAAGTGAACGCCTGCTCCCGCGCGCGCCCTGGCTCGCCACAGTGGGATTCGGCTTCGTGGCCGTTGCGACAGCTCGGGCGGGTGATGCGCCGGCGGCTCTCCTGCCCCCTGAACCCACGGCCCCCGCGATTGTATCCCGAGCCGCCAGTGACGACTCGGCACCGGAAGCCAAGCCACGCCAGCAGCGCGATCCCGGTTTCAAGTATCCACCGACATACAGCAGCGTTCAGAAGGGTCAATCGTTGATTGATGTTTCCGGAATGTTGAAAAAGGTTACTAGCTTCAAAATCTTCGGTGAGAGTGCTGAGAAAAAGCCGGAGACCGGAGTACAGAAGCCCGCGGCACGCAGCCCAGAAGCAGAGCCAAGCTCGAAAGATCCGGTGCCGTTTTACCTGCAAGAGAAACCCCCAGCGCCCATGCAGGACGCCGAGCCCACCGTGAAAAAGCCGGTGCCGTTCTATTTGCAGGAAAAGCCTTCGGTGCCTGTTCAGCAAGTGGTATTCGGGAAGAAGTCCGAACCGGTATTGTCGCCGGTGGCTCCCGTGGCCGTGACTCCCATCCGCACCGTGTCGAGCCCCGCTTGGCGTTGGTACGGTTATGGTGCCCCGGTGCCAGGCCGCAATCCTTACGCCCCCGACGGCGTATACGGGCAGGTGCAGCCGAATTGGTATCATCAAACCGGGGCGACGCCGGGAGCCATCCCGCAACCGCTACCGCCCGTGATGCCTCTGCCACCGGAATTGCCAATTCCGAACACGATCGAGCCGCCGTTGCAAATGTCGAGGCCGACCTTGGCCCCGCCCGTGGCGTCGTCCGAAAATTCCCCGAGTCGGCCAGGGATGCTACTTGCTCCCGAGACGGCGTCGGAATTTGTTCCGGAAGTTCGGCCCGCAAAACTCGAAATGCCACTTCGACCCGTTGGCGGTTCAGACGTTCCGCCGGTGCAACCGATCACTGCCGCGACCAGTACGCCGGTATATCGCGGCCATGCACCCGACAAACTTGTTTCGGATGAGTTGCTTGCATCGCTCCGAAAGGCTTGTCGGGGTTCCGTAACACGGATCGAAATACAACCGCAAGGGCAGGGCAAGCTTGCTCTGAAATTGTGGCTGGCGGAAGGGGTCGAGGCCGATCCGGTCGCCGGTCGAATCTTGCGAATAAGTGAACTGACGAGTTATCAAGTCGAGTTGAACTTCACCCGATGACAGCCTGCGTCATCGGACGAGAGCCGGCCATGTGGCCGGCTCTCAGTGTTTTCCCGCGGGCGGCACGCTACAATTGCTGAATCATGAGTCTTCTTAAGATCGCCGGCGGAACCGTTCACGATCCCGCCAATGGGATCGATGGTAAAGTTTTGGACCTTTGGGTTCGCGACGGGCGGATTGCTGACGCGCCGCAATCCCCCGAAGAAAGTCCCGATCGCGTCATTGACGCCCGCGGCCTGATCGTCTTGCCCGGCGGCGTCGATATGCACGCGCACATCGCGGGGCCCAAGGTCAACTTCGCCCGCAAAATGCGGCCTGAGGATCGTCGACGAAATCGACCGATGAAGCGGACTGCCCTGACACGTTCGGGCACTTTGGGAAGCACGCCGAGCACGTTCGCGACCGGTTACCTCTATGCGGGAATGGGTTACACGACGGTTTTCGACGCGGCCATTCCGCCTCTCGGCGCGCGTCACACACACGAGGAATTTCACGACACGCCCATTATCGACAAGGGTTTCTTCGTCCTTATCGGCAACAATCACTACGCCCTGCGGCAGATCGCGGCCAATGACCCCGAACGCCTTCGTGCCTTCGCGGGCTGGCTTCTAAATTCGACGAAGGGCTACGCCCTGAAGGTGGTCAACCCCGGTGGCGTCGAGATCTGGAAGGGCGGCCGAAGCGAGCACTCGACGGGCCTCGATACGAAGGTGACGCCGTTCGACGTCACGCCCCGGCAGATCATTACCGCGATTGCGCAAACCGCGATGGATCTCGGCTTGCCGCACTCGATGCACCTGCATTGCAACCAGCTTGGCGTTCCCGGCAACTGGGTGACGACGCTTGAAACCATGCGGGCCCTTGAAGGCCGGCGGGCGCATCTCACGCATATCCAATTTCACAGCTATGGCGGCGGGCCAGACGATCAGGGGACATTCTGCTCCAAGGTGCAACCGCTGGCGGATTACGTCAACGACCATCCGAATCTGACCGTTGATGTGGGCCAGGTCATCTTCGGCGAAACCACCTCGATGACCGGCGACGGCCCGCTTGGATACTATCTGCATAAAGTCACCGGCAAGAAATGGTTCAATGCCGACACCGAAATGGAAGCCGGCTGCGGTATCGTTCCGATCGTGTACAAGGAGAAGAGTTTCGTCCATGCCCTGCAATGGGCCATCGGCCTCGAGTGGTATCTGCTCGTCAAGAACCCCTGGCAAGTGGCGATGAGCACCGACCACCCGAACGGCGGTGCGTTTCTCGCCTATCCCCAGATCATTCAATTGCTGATGGACCGCACCTACCGTGAAGAGATGCTCAAGAAGCTCCCAGAGCGAGTGCGAGATCTCAGCGTCCTTGCGGATCTCGAGCGCGAGTATACACTCAAC
>JAIOQJ010000196.1 GCA_021413475.1 Planctomycetota bacterium
CCTCATCCGAAGCATTCGATTCATTTTACGATGTTTGATCGATCTTCAGCAAGGAGAATCGATACGGTTGCATCGCCCGCATCCGTCCACTACCATCATTCATCCTGGAACCGAACCACAATTAAGAATTTTGGCCACGGATTGAACACAGATTAAACACGGATAAGAATTGGAATAACGGCGTTCTGGATTTCATCCGTGTTTGATCCGTGTTCAATCCGTGGCTAAAAATTTGGAACCTTCGCAACATGAAGTACCTTCTCGTCGCACTTATTCCGTTCCTATTCGTCACCCCGCTCCAGGCGGCCACGCCGGAGGATGCGGTACTCGAAAAGTTCTTTCGCCAGTATCTCGACAAATACGCGAAGACCCATCCCGTCGAGGCCAGCCGGCTGGGCGATTACCGGTATGCCGACGCCATCAACGATCTCTCGCCGAAGGCACGGGCGGATGACGGCAGCAAGGCGGCGCTCGAAGATCTCGTTCGCGTGATCGATCGCGGCAAGCTCTCGCGCGACGGGCGGATCGATTACGAAATCCTGAAACATCACCTCGAATACACCATCTGGAGCAACGAGAACTCCCGGCCGTTCGAGGAGGATCCGCGCGTCTGGAACGAGTATCTGGTCGATAGCGTCTACCTGCTCCTGACACAATCGACGCTCGAAAAGGACAAGGTTATTCGTCAGGTGGCATCGCGGATCGAGGCCATTCCGCGCGTCGTTCTTCAGGCGAGAGAGAGCCTGAAAAATCCGATGAAGGCCCACCTGGAGACGGCCATTCGCCAGAATCGCGGAGCGATCGCCTTCTACGAGAAGGGCATCTTCGAGATCACCGGCGAGACGCCGCAACTCTCGCCGCTGGCGAAGCCGGCGAAGTTGGCCGTCGAAGCTCTGCAGGCTCATCAGAAACACCTCGAATCGCTGCTGCCGGACGCAAAGGGCGAATGGCGGATCGGTAAGGCAAAGTTCGCCAAGAAGCTAGAACTGGAACTCGATGCCGGCATCTCGGCTGACGAGGCCCTGAAGGAAGCTGAGGCCGAGGCGGACCGCGTGCGCCGCGATATGTACGTGATCGCCCGGCAACTCTGGAGCAAGACGATCCCCGGCCAACCGTTGCCGCCGGACGACGCCGACGGCCGGCGCGAGACGATTCGCAGGGTACTCATCGAACTCGGCAAGGACCACGGCACGCCGGAGACGCTGGTGGCCGACACCCGCGCGACCATCGCCGACTTGAAGAAATTCATCAAGGAAAAGGACATTCTACGCCTGCCCGACCCAGACCGCTGCGATATCAACCTGATGCCGGAGTTCCAGCGCGGCAACTCGACGGCCTACCTCAACCCTGCCCCGCCACTCGATCCGAAGGCGCGCAGTTTCTACGCCGTCAGCCCGCCGCCCAAGGATTGGGACGCCCGCCGTGTGTCGACTTACTTCGAGGAATATAACCGGGCCATGCTCAAAATCCTGAGCATCCACGAAGGCTACCCCGGCCACTACGTCCAACTCGAATACTCGAATCGCCACCCGTCGCTGATCCGCCGGGTGCTTCAGTCGGGGGTCTTCGCCGAGGGCTGGGCCGTCTACACCGAACAGATGCTCCTCGACCAAGGCTTCGGCAACGGCGACCTGTCGCTGCGCCTGCATCAGTTGAAGTTCTATCTAAGAGCGGTGATCAACACGATCCTCGACCACCGCATGCACTGCGAGAAAATGACCGACGAGGAAGCATTGAAACTGTTGGTCGAAGGCGGCTTCCAAGCAGAGGGTGAGGCGGTTGCCAAGATCGTCCGCGCCAAACAAAGCTCGGTCCAGCTATCGACGTACTTCGTTGGCCGCATGGCGTTCTACCGCTTACGGCAGAAGGTCTCGCGAGAATTGGGTGACAAGTTCGATTTGGGGAGATATCACGAAGCGGTGCTGGATCACGGGACGCTGCCGGTGAAGTATTTGCCGGAGTTGGTGGGGGAGAGGTTGAAGAGGGGGAGGTGATGGCGAGCCAGGTTGCGTAAGCTCCTGGAGGACCGCATGCCGAGCGACACTCAAAGTCCTCCAGGAGCTTACGCAACCCGGCTCGCCAAGAGAGGTTCGATTGTAGCGATAAAATCGATTATTCCGCCCGATCGAATTGACAGGCACGCGTTTGGCGGAAATACTTCCGCGTAGCGAATGAGCCTGGGACATTCGATGGGGGTGTAGGATGCGTGGCATTTCATCGAGAGCGTGTCTTGTCTGCTTCGTTCTGGTTGCGCTCTCTGGCTGCGGCCGGTCCAGCAATTCAACTCCACAAGAGCCAGTGCCGTCCGCAATTGATAAGAGCAAGACGGTCGAATACTGGAATCAAGTTCGAACCATCAGCGTGGCTGCTACGGAGTACTTCCGTCTGAAACGCACGTCCACGGACGCGGCCGAACGATGCCGTGAGTTGGCCCGTCGAATCGAGCAATTGCCAATCGTCGGCGTCGACGCCGAACTGGTTGGCTTCGGCAACAAATTGAGATCCACGCTGCGCGAGTTCGACCGCCTCTTCAGCGACAGCCCATCCGAAATGCTCGACCCAAACTTCGCCGCCGTCCGCCAACGCCTTGAGGCCCTCGATTCCGAACTGGCCGCGTTGCGGCTGCGGTTGACGCAGAGTTATGGAGTGGAGTTTGGTTTTTGAATGGTGTCCGTGGAGGAGCGGTGCATCGATCGATCCACCTCGTTTTCAATCAATCAAACGTACCAAATTCGTAGGTTCCAATTCGATATTTGACTTGAACTCCGGCAAAACCGTTCTTGACTGCTTCCTCGCGATCGATCTTGAAAAGTGAGTAGCCGAGTTCTTGTGGTCCCACATAAATCAATGACTCTTTGCCTTCGTTTGTCTTAATTTCCATCGGGACATGGCCTCGCAACTCGATCAATACAGGGATGGCTTGACGATTGGCGGGGTCGATTTCAGCCAGTGCGGCAGCACATGCATAACGTGTAAGCGGATCACTGTCGCGAAGGCCGTCAACCAGTGCCGGCCCTGCACTGATGGCGGCACCTTTGAGTGAACCCAGAGCACGAGCAAAGTGCCAGCGATTTTTCTGTTGATTGTCCTTCAAGCATGCGACCAGGACATTGGCGGCTTCCGACGCCGGTGGACCGATTCGAGTGATCACTTGAGCAGCGGCCTCGCGCACGCGTGAGTCTGTTTTCTTGAGAAGCTGGATCAAGGCGGGCACAATGGCGGGACCGGCATGGTGGAGATTCTTGACGACTTCATCGCGATAGTAGAACTCAGGGGAGGCTAGCGTCGAGACCAGCGTTTCCCAAGCGTCCTTATCGTCCGGGTCAATTCGAACGATGACGAGGGCAATACGATTGCGAAATTGGCCAGACTTCTCACTGACCAATGCTCGGCGAAGAAACGGTAAAGCCTTTGCCCCGCCTCGGGAGAGAAAGTCGGGTGCGGACTCCATCAGTTTGAGATGTCCTATATCTTTCAACCATTCCAAAAGAATTGGATATGAATCCTCTTTTGACGGGTCCATTACAACCAAAGCGGACGCGCCTGCACGGCGTGCATCTCGCGGGCCGACGCTCCCATCTCTCGTCATGTCACGGCAGAGCTTAACGAGGGGTTCGCAAGCGATCGCGCGCGCGTCTGGTCCAATCGTGCGAAGCGCGTTCGCGGCAGCCTCGCGTTTAACCATGGTCGGCGACGTTAGGAGTTGACATAACTCCGATGTGGCGGGCGCGGACGCTGGGCCGATGGCGGCAAGTGCGTCTATCGCGAAGTTATCATAGGGTTCGGAGCGGCGCGCAGTCTCGGTGAGAGCGGGGACCGCATCCTTCGCCGGCGGGCCAATTGCTTTTAAAATGCGCGCGGCTGCTTGCTTGGCACCGTTGTTGCCTGTCTGCAAGAGTTTAATGAGTTCGGGCACAGCGCTAACAGGTGCCAATTTCGTTAATGCCAACGATGGTTCGTTTCCAACCTCGCCGTTCGGCTGCACCAAATTTTGCAAAAGATAGTCGACTGCCGGCTTGCCGAGAGATCGAAGAGCGTCCACTGTGGGCGCTACGTCCCGGTCTGGGTTCATTCGCATTGATTCCATGAGCATCGGCAGTGCTTCCACGGCGGTGCCATCCACCTTCGCTAACGCTCGGGCCGCGCCCGTGCGGACATAGAGATCATTATGCCGGAGCGCGTTCTTCAGTGCGGGAACCGCGGAGGAGGCAAGTGGGCCGAACCTGGATAGAGTTTCAATCGCGCGGGCACGATTTTCATTGAATTTCGCTTCTTCAAGGAGCGTGATGAGAACTGGAATGGCGTCCTTTCCGTTCTCCCCTAACACTGAAAGCCAATCGGCGGCCTGCAACTGCACCTTTTCGTCGTCGCCTTGCAAGAACTGTTTCAATTCCGGGACTGCCGCTGGACCAATGCCGCGAATGGCCATTTCGTAGGCCGAACGAAAATAGGGGCCCATATGATGCATCGCATCATCGCGAGGAAAGCTATATCTCGCCTTGATGAGGAATGGAACCGCGGGTGCCGCCTTCGGGCCCATCTCCGCAACAGCCCGGTAGATGACGGGATCGAACTCGCAACCAGGCGATTCAAGCGGCTTGGTCCATTCGCTGAGAGTTTTCCCACCGTAGCTGGGGCCTTCGACATTCAAGTCGGCCAATCGATTTTTCTTGCAACCCAGGATCAGCAAGGTGCAAGCGAAGCCGACCATCAAGAGGCGAACCAAGTGAGTGTCCTTTTGATCGTGGAAATCTCGGAATGACTCAGATATTGAGACAAGGAAGAGATTCAAAGTCTTGAATGTGGTTTGCTCGAAGCGATTGGCGACACGCCCGCAACTGAGCGCAACCAAGTATCGGCCGCCAATCGCGGGCCGCGATCGTTAGCGTGTGTATTCGACAACGACACCCTTGTCGTTTTCCAGCACAAACGACTTCTTTTCGAGCTTGCGAATCTTCCAGGATTGATCAGGGATGCCTGTTAGGCTGCGGCGAAATGTAATCGTGTCGCCTTCGAGCTTGAATCCCCCAGTTTCCCCGGCAATGCCCGGTCCGCCAACATCTATTCTGAATATCACTCCCCGATAGTCTTTCATGCGCTCAACCGTCGACGCATGATGTTGATTCTTTGGATTCGACCAGAAATTGGCTTCTTCGATGAATTTGAAACCTACATAATCTTGACCGCGTGTGCTGGTGGTCCAGTCTCCCTCGAGCATCTTGTACTTCGCCTCACGCTCATCAGCCGCATTCTTAGACGCGTCGGCTGCATTCTTGGAAGAGTCGGCCGAGGATTTGCACCCAGTGATCGTGAGTGCCAACAGGAGAAATGCGAGGCGAAACATTGAAGAGGCTCCAAGATGGGGAGGAAAGTAATGCCGCTTGTGCTCTTCACTATATCAATCGTGCAGATGTCGTCACGGTATTTCAGTCGTCCGATTCACCACTCCCAGTCGCCGCGTCCAGCAAAGCCAGAATTCGTTTCGCCTGATAAACTCGATTTTTACGTTGACCGGTGATTTCGTTCTCGACCCCTAGGTCTTCCAGTTTCTTCATCGTCGGATGTCCACGGCTAATTGACCTAACGGATCATTAGCCCGAAGCTAATTTACCTGAACGACCAAAAAGATAAATTAACCCCATCCAGTTCAAAAAAAAACGCGTTTGTCTTTCCCCGAAATCGATCCTACTCTCCCGAATGAGGCAGGTCGCATCGGGTCGTCGAAATGTCACAAAATGTAGCGCTTTGTGTACGAATAAAAAAATCGGCGTCGGTTGGAAGATGACTTTATTCTTGTCGAGGTGGAAAGGCAGGGGCCCGCGGTCAAAATTTGGCTAGCCGGTTCGCGTAAGCGTCCGGAGTAAGAAAATACTCCGGACGCTCACGCGAACCGGCTCGCCGCGTGCATCAGCCATACCGCCGTTTGCCGTCGTCTTCTTCGTCGTCCGTGTCGGGGTCGGGGTCGGGTTTTAGTTCGCTGTCGAATTCGCTGGGGAACTCTTCGTCGTCGTCATCATCTTCGTCGTCCTCATCTTCGAGGCCATCGAGCAACTCGGCGGCCCCTTCGATCTTCTGGATCAGTTCCTTGGGCGACTTCTCGCTGTAGATCAGTTCCATGATGCCGGAGAAGTAGCGATCCATCGTTGACAGGTTGGCCTGGAGCAAGTTGTGGAACATCTTGTTCGTCAGTTCGCCGCCTTCGATGTCGATGCTGGTCTTGTAGCGGATCTCGCCGTCTTCGAAATCGAGTTCGAAGTTGCCGATCCGCATGCCGCGGTTGGCGCGGGTGATGAACTCGGCAGCCGTCTGCATTTTTTCAGGAGGAGCGTTCACCGGCAGGTAGGAGTAGAAGATGAGCCAATCTTTTTCCTCCTCGACGTCGGCGTAGCAGAGCATGCGTCCCGAGCGGCCCTTGAAATGAAAGCGAAGCACGGACTCTCCTTCGAGAATTTCGTACTTCCACTCTTCTTCTTCCATGAAGTCGATGAGCTTCGAGAAGATCCCGGCCATAATCAGGCCCCGCCTTGGTTTGCGAATCTAGGGCGATCACTTTCTTCGCTTTATTCTACTCATCGGCAGGCACAAGGAATACGTCGGATTGGCGACGAAATTTCCGGCCGGCATTATTTTCTTCCTCGTACGAGTTTGTCGGGCCTGACAAAATGGGTGATCTTACTCGCTCGCACCATAGAATATGGGCATGATTGCCGAGGGAGAATACGATCCGCGCTATCTGGCGGGGATCATCCTGTTCAATCAGCGCGACTTCTTCCACGCCCACGACGTCTGGGAAGATTTGTGGAACGATTGTCCATCAGATCAACGGCGATTTCATCAGGGATTGATCCAGGCGGCCGTCGCGCTCTACCATTGGGGTAACGGCAACTGGCGCGGTACTCGCCGGCTGTTTCGGTCGGGTCGAACGTACATGTCCGCCTATCCGGATGGCTATCGCGGGCTCGATGTTGGCCGATTTTGGCGAGGAATGGAGTCGGCAGTTACCGATCTTCTCTGGCAAGAACCGCCGCCGGAAGGGGCAAAGCTCGACCCTGAACGCGTGCCGCTCATCGAGTTAGATCCCGCGCCCCAGTCTTGGCCCGATCCGCGGTCGTTTCTTCCCGAGGATTGATTCTCTACGGTGTCCCGTTCATGAACGAAGACAAGGCAGCACTTCAGAACTTCAAAGGAACGGTCCGCCTGTTCCCGCTGCCGAATCTGGTACTTTTCCCCCACGCGCTCCAGCCGTTGCACATTTTTGAACCTCGCTACCGGAAAATGACCGCCGACGCTCTGGACGACGACAAACTCATCGCGCTCGTGCTCCTGCAACCGGGTTGGGAACAGCATTACGACCAGGCACCGCCCATTCACAAAATCGCATGCCTGGGCCGTATTATCGCGGATCAGGTGCTCGAAGATGGCCGATACAACCTGCTCCTGCGCGGAATCAGCCGGATTCGCATCATTGAAGAGGTGCCGCTCGAGGACAAACCATACCGCTCGGCCCAGGTCGAACTGGTTCCCGATGATACGCCCGGCACCCTCGACGAGATCATGGCCTTGCGCACGCAGTTGCGGGAACGGATTTTGCCCAAGTTCGGCGATGGTCAAGTCGCGAAGCAACTCGCGGAGCTCTTCCATAGCGAATTGTCGCTTGGCGCGTTGAGCGATGTCCTGACCTTCGCCCTGCCGGTGCCGATCGAGCGGAAACAGAGAATGCTCGAAGAAGTCGATGAACGCAAGCGGGCGAACATGCTCCTGGAAGGCTTCGAATTGATCACCCCGCCGAACATCGGCGTGATCGGCAATCCCCATCGCAAGTTCCCGCCGGACTTCAGCCCGAATTGAACAAGAATTTTAGCCGCGGATTGAACGCGGATGAAACACGGATAAGAATTGGAATGATGAAAGCCTTGCTTTCATCCGTGTTCAATCCGTGGCTAATGGTTTTACTAGCTTGGACGTCGGTCGCGTTCGTCCCTATCCTGATGTTCGACATCGATTTCACAACCTACATGAGGGCACAACCATGCAAAAGCGAGCAGGCGCGGTGAAGTTCAAGGGGAACCCGTTCACCCTGGTCGGACCGGAACTGAAAAAAGGGGACAAAGCCCCTGATTTCAAAGTCGCCAACTCGGCCGCGAGCACTATCGGCCTGGCGGATACGCCGGCCAAGGCCCGGCTGTTCAGCGTGGTGCCGTCGCTCGACACGCCGGTTTGCAGCATCCAGACCCGGCGATTCGACGCCGCCGTCGGCGAACTCGGAGACAAAGTCGCCTGTTACACGGTGAGCCTCGATCTCCCCTTCGCTCAAGCTCGTTTCTGTGGCGATGCCGCCAATCCGATCAAGAACATCAAGACGCTTTCCGACGCTCACAATCACTCGTTCGGCGAGAATTACGGCGTCGTCCTCGAAGGACTGGCTGTGCCGATCCTCACGCGGTCGATCTTCGTGGTCGATAAGGCCGGTACGCTGACGCACGTGGAGTACGTGGCGGAAGTGACCTCGGAACCGAACTACGACGCAGCCCTGGCGGCGTTGAAGACGGCCGCGGGTTGAGATGAATTGGCGAGCCGAGCGGCGTAAGCCGCCGGGTGATTTTGCGATTCACCCGGCGGTTTTTTTGGCACCGCACAGATCTCCTCGTAGCCCCGTTCACGGGGCTTTCCGCGAAGCGGTTTAGGCCCGCCGTTTACGGCGGGTTTTTGGTTCCGCGGCAAGCTTCCGGAGCCCCGTTCACGGGGCTTCTCGCTGTTTGGCTTTAGCCCTATTTCGAAATGCGCGCGAGGCCATTGGCGTCAGCCACCTCAGTGATCTTTTTGACGATTTCATGGTAGTCACCCTTCACGGGAACCGTCTTTCCATCCAGATGGACAACACGACGATCAAAACAACAATAGCGATCATGCCCACCGCGGCTGCGGTTATCAGAAACCACTTTAGGGCGAAATTGTTGGCTGGCTTCATGTGGCTTGCCTTTTCGCCTGATGGTTGCTGCGATTGACCTGTGATGCTTCGATTGAGCCAGCCGCGTGTCGCTAAAGCGGAACCGCGAGAAGCCCCATGAACGGGGCTCAAGAGGGAAAAATTCATTATCGTCACCCGCCGTAAACGGCGGGCCTAAACCGCTTCGCGGAAAGCCCCGTGAACGGGGCTAAAAGCCTGTGGAACCGACAATCGCAATTTATCCGCGACGAATCACCCGGCGGCTCACGCCGCTCGGTTCGCCAATCATTCACATCCACTGCTCCAAATACCGCTTGCTCTGCCTCAGGGATCGCTTGCGATCTTCGAGTGAGCCTTCGAAGGCGCGGTCTTCGACCTCGATACAAACTGGTCCCTGGTAGCCAACGTCCGTGAGGACCGAGAAGAAGCGGCCCCAGTTGACGTCGCCTAGCCCCGGGATCTTTGGCGTGTGCCAGCCGAAACCGGTGATGCCGACCTCGTTCAGCCTTTCGTAATCGATCCGCGTATCCTTCGCGTGGACGTGAAAGATGTGCTTGCCGAACCCGCGGATGCAGCGGGCGTCATCGATGAATTGCCAGATCAGGTGCGAGGGGTCGAAATTCAGGCCAATCGGCTTGCCCTGGAATTCCTCGAAGAGCCGATGCCAAACGCGAGGGCTGATGGCGAGATTCTTGCCGCCCGGCCATTCGTCCTTGCTGAAAAGCATCGGGCAGTTCTCGATACCGATCTTCACTCCTGCTTTTTCCGCGGCGGCGATGATTGGCGGCCAGACCTCGCGGAGCGTGTTCCAGTTATCGTCGATGCTCTTCAAATGGTCGCGGCCGATGAAGGTGTTCACGATATGGACGCCAATCCGCGGGGCGGCCTGGATTACCTTGATCAAATGATCCACCACGACTTTTCGATGAGCCGGGTCGGCATCGAGCGGATTTGGATAGTAACCTAGTGCCCCGTCCAGACTAAATTTTCGGGTAGAGCCGCTTCAATTTGGCTCTTGCTTTGTCGATGGTGAATTGCCAATCGACGGCTCGTTGCTTCTTGTTGACACGGGCTGACCAGGCGGTAATTTCGGATTTCAGCGTC
>JAIOQJ010000642.1 GCA_021413475.1 Planctomycetota bacterium
GGCGACAGACCTCTGGTCTGTCGAAAATAACGACAGACCAGAGGTCTGTCGCCACTGAAGAGACGAGCCACTACCCATCTAACTCGGCTTCTCTCTTTATGACGCAGGCTCCCTTTATCGTTCTGGACGGCATCGACGGCACTGGGAAATCCACGCAATCGCGGATGCTTGTCGAGTGGCTGCACGAACGCGGCATCGCGGCGGTGCGCTGTTGCGATCCCGGCACAACGCCGCTCGGCGACAAGCTGCGGGCCATACTGCTCGACAAGAAATCCGAGCTCTGTCTGCGAGCGGAGGCGATGCTCTTCATGGCCAGCCGGGCGGAGCTTGTCGAGAAAATCGTGCGGCCATCGATCGAGAACGGCATCGTCGTCATCTGCGATCGGTTCCTCCTCGCCAACGTCGTTTACCAGGGGCATGCCGGCGGCCTCGATCCCCTGGAATTGTGGCGGATCGGCCACTTTTCCACCAATCTCCTTGAACCGGACATCATTTACCTTTTCGATATGACGGTCGAGCAAGCAGAGAAGCGGCGTGGCCGGGCGGCCGATCGCATGGAAGCCCGCGATCGGCTGTTTCAGGAGCGCGTGCGCGAGGGGTTTCTCTACGAGGCCAGCCTGCAACCCGAGAAAATCCAGGTTCTGGACGCATCGGCATCCGTCGATGCGATGCAGGCTTATTTGCGTGACCGCGTGTTGGGCCTGCTCCGGCAACGCGGCTTCCGGTTGTCGAATGGGACACCATGAGTTGGAACCGCATCCAGGGACACGACGCCGCCGCCGCCGCGCTGGCTTTGGCCTGGAAGCGCGGCCGGCTGGGGCATGCTTATCTCTTCGTCGGCCCACACGGCGTGGGTAAACAGTCATTTGCCCGTGAACTCGCCCGGACACTCCTTTGCGAACGACTAACCGATAAATTCGAGGCGTGCCGCGTTTGCGATTCCTGCATGCTGGTCGAGGCCGGCACCCACCCCGATCTCTTTCAAGTTCGCCGGCCGGATGACGTTCTCGAATTTCCCATTCGCGTGATCAAAGACGAATTGCTGCCGAGTCTGGCGATGAAGCCGGCGCGCGGTGGCCGTAAGGTCGCCATCGTCGATGATGCCGATGATCTGAACGAAGAGGCGGCCAATTGCTTTTTGAAGACACTCGAAGAGCCGCCGCCGAAATCGGTGCTCATTTTGATCGGCGGTCAGCACGCGGAACGGCAGCTTCCCACCATCTTGTCGCGCTGCCAGTTGATTCGCTTCTCTCCGTTGCCCCCGGCAGCCGTTACGCAAATTCTGACCGACGCGGGCATCACCGATCGCGTTCGGCAGGCCCGTTTGCTACAACTTGCTGAGGGTAGCCCCGGCCAAGCGATCGCCCTTGATGACGACGAAGTCTGGGCCTTTCGCGGCAAAATGATCGACACTCTCCGCGGCGACCGGCTCGATCCGCAATTAACCGCAAGCATGTGGATGGAGTTCATCGACAACGCGGGCAAAGAGGCGGCCGTCCATCGTCAACGGGCGTCGCTGATCATCCGGATGCTGATCGTGTTGCTCGGCTCGGCGGTGAAGATCGCGGTGGGAGCTTCCGTGGTTGGGATGGAACCGGCGGAGGAACAATCGCTGCGGAAATTGGCCGATCGATTGGGCGAAGAGAAACTCCTGGTGTGGATCGAACGCGCGCTCGAAGCCGATCTTCAGATCGATCGCCGGGTGCAGTTGATTTTGATTATTGAAGCGTTTTTGGATGCGTGTTGTCGGTATGAGTAGCCAAAAGCCCCGAGGTGAGGCTTTGCGAACCTCGGGGATCTACCCTTCGCTACAAATTCTCTCGCAGCAACAACGGCAACTTCAACTTGTTGGTGAGCTTCTTCCACTCGGGTAGCCAGGCCATGAATCGCTTTCGCTCACCCGGAAAAATGCGTCGCTGCACGCCCAAAAGCTCCTCAATTGGTTTCTGATACCGCGGAAAATCGACGCGATGGAATGCCTTCAGATGATCGCGAATCTCGCGAATGCGCTCGCCCGCCACGTGAGCATCGGTGACGTGGCCGAGGATTTCTTGCATCGCCTCGATGGCCGGGTAAAGTTCCTCGCGGAACAGTTCGGTGAAGCATCCCGCGAAGATTTCCATCGAGTAGCGCAATCGCTTGCCGAGGATCCGAAACTGGTGAAGATCGACGTAAACTGTCGGTGGCGGCATTGCGCGATCCGCGAGTTCCTGCATCAATGTGGTCAGGTGCGAAATAGCCCTTTTGCCGACGATTCGAGGTTCGTCGGGTTCTTTCCAGTTGAACCGCTCTTCCACCATTTCGACGACCTCAAGAGAAAAATCCTCTCCTTTGGTTGTCACGATCTCGACGAGTTTCAGTTGCGCGTCGCAACGGCGTGCCGCGATGACCCCCCGCAATAAATCGCGAGCCGGCGATACTCTCAATTCGTCCAGCAACTGGCGAAAGACATCCCAATCGCGGGCGGCACCGGCGGCTCTTCGAATCGAGCGGAGCAGTTTGTTCAAGCGGACAAATCGCTTCTCCGGCAGGCAATCCGCGAATAAGCGAAGGGCCGCTCCCGCGCGGCGCGTGGATACGCGAAGCTGGTGGACGTGTTCAACATCTTTATCCGCCTCGGTGCTGGCCAGCGGTAGATGATGCAGCACTGTTTGTAGCCGGGAGGTGAGCACAACCCGTGCCGCTTCGTCGACCGACATGTTCGATGAAATTCCGGAAATCCATTTGCCGTCGGCCATCATATTTCTCAATAAAGGGCGAGATTGAAACGTCATTTCCCGTACAACCCCGCGATGCTCGCGGCGGATTGACGTTCGTCGAGCCAGGTCAGAACATCCTTCACCAACGTGCTCAGGCGATCGACTTGCTCCCGTTCGGCGAGCATCTGCTTGGCGGTCTCTTCAGGGATTGAAGCGTAGACGTTCGTCATCACCACTTCAAGGCGATCGACGAGTTGCTTGTGAAATTCGCCTCGCAAAGCCGCCCAGCGTAGCGGCAACAGGAGCGCGATCAGGATCTGCATCAGGAGTAGGACAAGAAGCGTGAGAAAGAAGGGGAGCAGTACATGTAGGATCGAAGTGGTGAAGTTCTCCTGGGCGAACCAGCGAAACAGCAGCCAAATGATGCTGCCGATGAAGGTGGCCTCCGGCAGGAAATTCGCGAGCGTGACGAGCGTCACTTGAATGATCTTTCGCATGCCGCGCGGCTGCGTGCAGATCTGTTCGACCTCGGCGAGCGACTCGATCAGGGCTCGATCGTAACGATCGTGCCAGTCGCGATGAGCGGCCTCATCGGTGACGGTGTTGAGCAATTGGAGTGGAAAGGAGCAGCGGTCGGCTTCGACGAGTAAGCGGTTGATGAGGGCGCTGCCGCGCTTGTCGAGTACCTTGTCTCCGGCCACGCGGGTGCATTCGTGAGCGAAAGCCTGTAAGTTCCAGGTTGGCTTGGCATCTTCGACCTGTTCACCAATCCGAGGTAGAAACGGAATCCGTCCCCTCCAGGTGCTCCCCGCATGCCGAAATTTCGTTGTCATGTGCAAGAAGGTGCCCATGAAACCGCGAAATTGGTGCTGGCCTTCGACGCTGAAAATCCGCTCGATTTCCGCCTGATATGGATCGAGCGTGCCGAGTAGCACGTCGCCATGAACGGCGGCTTCCTCGTGGAGAATTCGCTCCCAGGCTGCCCTCGTCCGCGATGCTTCGGCCGTCAGATCGGGTGGACGAACTCCATCGATTCCCTTCACGATCTGCGATAGCAACTGGCCGACGCCGCGTGCCTTGACCGCTTCAATCTCCAGGCGGGTTAGACCAAGTTCGAGCCAGTTCAGCAGTTCCGAAAATTGCTCACCCTCGGGGAGCCCTTCCGGCTTCGTCGGGGAGGAATCCTTGTTTTCGGATTGCCCGCTGCTACCCATCCAGGGGCCCGATTTTGATCGGAAGTCCAGCCACGTCTGAGCCACCGTGCGGAAAAGCTTGGGATTCTCGAATCCCTCCGCCGTGAGATCGCGTAGCAGGTCTTCATCGGGCCGCAGGCCGCTTGCGCCCGACTGGAGACAGCGGTCCCATTTATTCAGAACGAACGCGAACGCCCGGCGTTTTCGCTGTTCCTTGAAGAGTTCCCAGCCGAGCTTGTCGTGGTACTTTTCCTGAGAACCGACATAGAGAACGATGTCGGCCATTGGCAGCAGTGCCAATAGTTTGTCGCGATTCGAAAGGTCGTTGCTGTCGAGATCGGGGGTATCGACGAGAATCTTCTGTGCCAGCGATTCCCGATCGTGCTGCACCAGCCGGCAGTGCCGTAACGCGGGATCAAGACGGTCGGAGCGGATCGATTGATGGTAGTAAACCACGGGATCGCGGGTTGTCGGCCGGGTGTAAGATGCTTGCGCGATCGGAGCACCGGCCAGGGCATTGAGCAGCGTCGATTTGCCGACGCCTGTGCCGCCCATGAGCATGACGACGAGAAGGGGGCGATCGACATCGAGGGCATCAGACTGCCGGTGGAGATCGGTCGCCATCCCTTCCAGGGACGCCCGCGAGATCATCGGCAGTGGGTAGCGGTGCGTGCCGTCCAACCAGCCGCGCAGGTCTTTCTCCAGGTTCCGCATCAGCGGTGCCAGCGTGCGGAGCAACGGTTCGGTAGTGGGGAGTTCGGATGTCATCGTTGAAATTCTAGGATTCTCCCTCGACGATGGAACTTGCTGACAGACTCGATCATCACCAAGTTCATAATTCTTTTTTGGTTTTAGCCCCGGTTGGGGCGTCGGATTGTAGCCACGGGTGGA
>JAIOQJ010000643.1 GCA_021413475.1 Planctomycetota bacterium
CGAGCCGGCTCCCGTAAGGGGCCGGAGTATTCGATCTTCCTCCGGCCCCTTACGGAAGCCGGCTCGCCAATTCATCTATGAAAAAACCCATGAGGATCGCTCATGGGTTTGAATGTCTACTTCTCTTTGGCTTCTTTGTCTTCCCAGGGAACCTTGTGCATCTGCAAATAGCAGGTACCCTTCTTGTCAATATTCTTTTGTTCCAGGTAGGCTTCCGCTTCGGCCTTCTGGCTAAATTCAAAGGTTTCAAGCAGTTTGCTTGAATTATCCAGAACGACCCAGACGGCCTTCATGCGCACGACCTTGGGAGCGCGGGTACGCTTGGGGGCAGCCGCCGCCTTCTTCTTGGGCTTCTTAACCTTTTTAGGTGCATCTTCGTCGTCGTCACCGCCCTCTTCGGCGTCGGCATCGGGTTCCGCTTCAGCGTCGGCTTCAGCGTCTTCTTCGTCGTCACCCTCTTCCTCGTCTTCGTCCTTCTCTTCGGCTTCTGCTTTTGGCTCGCCGCCTTCCTCTTCGTAATCACCGCGATTGTCCATGCGGTTCACGGTGCGCTTCCGAGGCATGCGTTCTCCTCCCGATGATGCGGGTCGAATTTGATTCCGATCTAGACTGTTAAATTAACGGTTTCTCGCATCTCGGCAAGGGGGCGAAGCCTATCAAAACCACTTCCGCCATCGGAAGATCGCGAGGGAAACAATCGCCGTCGTGAGCATCAGCCCCAACGCGAATGGGTAGCCCCAGGTCCATTCGAGTTCCGGTAACACCTTAAAATTCATGCCATAGATGCCCGCGATAAGCGACATCGGCAACACAACCGTAGAAATCATCGCCAAGACCTTCATGATCCCATTGAGCCGATTCGAAAGGGCGGCCATGTACGACTGCAAAAGATCGGAAACCATTTCCCGGGCGGCTTCGACGAGCTCCGTGTAGCGAACCAGGTGATCGTAGACGTTTCGGTAGTAGGCGATTTCCCGTTCGTCCACGAGTTCGAATTCGCCTCGGGTCAAGCGCATGAGGACTTCACGCTCGAGAATCAGCGTCTTGCGTAAGGAGACAATCCGCCTTTTCAATTTGAGCAGACGTGCGAGCAGACCATCGGGAGGCCGACGAAACATGCGCGATTCAATGGTGTCGAGCCGATCCGACAGGCGATCGACCACGGGCGAATATTCGTCGACTGAAGCGTCAAGGACGAGATGAAACAAGTAATCCGGCCCACGAGCCGCGAGTCCCGTATGTCGGGTCAGGAATTGCTTCACTTCCGTGACCGCAGTCGAGGACTCGAAGTGGTGGGTGATGAGAACCCGTTTCGCGAGTACCGCACTGAGTTGCGTACTGGTCGAACAGCGGGATATCCCTTGCGACTCTCTTTTCCCCGCTCCCAGAGTCAATTCCGCGCACAGTGGGTTGATAATGACGAAGAGATAATCAGAGAATTCCTCGACCTTCGGTAAATGGGGCCCTCGATCCGGTTCGCGGCGGGGCTTGGTGATATCCTCCAGGGTAAGCGGGTGGATTGGCAGGAATTTCCCAAAGACGGCCGCTTCTTCCGCCTCGGTCGGATTTTCGAGATCAATCCACCAGATTTCCCCGTCCGCGAGGCTCGCCGCACCACCGTCAGGGAGGGGTGAATCGCCCTGCCAGCCGCCACAATTGGAATGGCAATCCCAACGGTAGATCGAAATCACGGCGTTAAACTCCGCCAAATCCAATTGGGAAGGAATCTGGAAAACAGGGAATTCTTGCTCGCATCCCCCGGGCGAGACGGGTACAATTCGGCGAATAGGAATTCCCACCTGATCGTCTATCTGTTAGGGGAGTTTACGCCGCGTCATGGCAGTCGTCTCGGCCTCAACCCCGATTCTCGAATCCAGCGATGAAGATTTGCTCTCCCGGTTTTTGAAGGGGGACCGATCATCGCTCGAAACGATCTTTCACCGTTACCGGGAAACCGCGTACCGTGTTGCCCACCGTTTACTCGGCAACGAAGCCGATGCCCTGGATGCGGTGCAGGAAGGATTTATCAAGGCGTTGACGCACTTGCACAGTTTTGAACGCCGAAGTTCGTTCAAAACTTGGCTCCTGCGGATCGTTAGCAATGCTTCGCTCGATCTGGGCCGTCAACGCGGCCGTCGCGAGACTTTGAGCATTGATTCGATCGATTGGCGGGAGCAAGACGCGAACCAGGCCATGCTCGGCCTCGACCCGATTCAGGCTGTTGAACAGGCCGATTTGCGGGAGGCCCTGGATACCGCCCTGGCGGAACTTCCGGAATCACAGCGGCGGACGTTCGTGTTGCACGTAGACGGCGGATTGAGCTATCGCGAAATCGCGGATGTGATGAAAATATCGATCGGCACCGTGATGAGCCGATTGTTCTACGCCCGACAAAAGCTAAAGGGGTTGCTTGCCAGCCGGATGACCGTATGAATGATTCGTCTCCCAACGACCGCATTTCTCCCGAGTGGCTTGCCGCTTACGTGGATGGTGAGCTCGACGGTCCGGCTGCGATTCAAGTGGAATGCTGGCTTCGCGATCATCCTGAGGCCCTCACGGAACTCTTCGACCAGCAAAGCCTGTCCGCGGCCAACGAGGAATTCGTCCGCGGCACCACGCCGCCGATGCCGTCCCAGGAAAACTGGAATCGGGTATTTTCGGGGATCGAACAATCGATCGCACCCGCTTCCGCTCATCGAACTCGAACGGAATGGCCAAGGGCTTTTCTCGCACCAGCCCTGGTTTTGGCTGGATTGGCATTCGCTCTGCTCATCGCCGTTTTTCTGGTCAATCGGGACCGTCAGCCAAACGCACTCCGAGATTTGGCGAGACACGACGCCGAGCCGAGGCCAGGTGTTCTTCCTAACTTCGGCGATGATCTTGAAGAATTGATTTTCCAGGTGGCCACCACGGACGATGTGGAGTTGATCGTCCTCCCGGAAGCCGCGGTTAACTTAGTCGTGGTCGGCAGACATCCGATGGCCGATGTGCCGTTGCTGCTCGCCTCGGCCGCTGACTTGCAAGTGCTTAATTATGGACCCGACGAACAAGGCAACCTGCCCGATTTGAATACGACGACTGGTCCGGATGCCTCGATGTTCTGGGCTCCCTCCGTCAAACCGTGAAGTACGCGGTTTCGGACATTTCACCGCTTGGACCGACCAAAATTCCGATGTAACTGAGCGCATCCGTGAGATTGCCGCCGAGGTTCGGAAGAAAGCTCCGAACCTGACGGGCTTTATATTGCATAAGACCATCGACAAGAAACTGCGGATGGGGGAAGGCGTTCAGGTCGAAATGATCGGGAACATCAAAGTCGATCTGATGCTTAACGATAAGACGGACGACGAAGGCCGGGTCACGATGACGGTCAAACCGCCCAAGCTCGACGAAATCACCTACGCGTGTACTTGCGGGAAGTTCTTTCCGATTATCACCACACACGTGACTCCTGAAAAGCAACGGCTCATCATCGCCATCATGGCGAAGCCGTGCAAGAAGAATTGATTTGAAGTAGGCCGGTTGCTCCGCAACCGGAAACCCGGTTGCGGCTTATCAGCGTGTTGATTTTTTGACCAGTTCCCGAAGCGTCCAAACGTGATCGTTAAGTTCTTTCACGCCCGACAAGGAGATCGCCATGTCAGAATTGACACCGAAGGAAATGGCTCATGCAGGGCTGTGGATACTTCGTCAAGCGATCCTCAAACTTCTTAGTGATGGCGTTCCGAAACAGCCATCGGAAGTGAGGGATGCGCTGGGATTGAAGTGGGACGAGAGTGAGCCGCCAGGAATCGCGCTCGCAGTGATGACATTGATGGCCGACTCCGGAGAACTGGTAAAAGGCGACGGCGTCCGGCCATCCTATTCCGTTCCGGTGTCAACACACTGATTAGCCACTACCGGAAATCCGGTTGCGGAGCAACCGGCCTACTTCAAGCACCGAATTCCGGTTGCGGAGCAACCGGTCTACTTCAGTTTGTATTCCCGCCGACACTCCCATCCACGCTGCAATCCTTTGTTTTCACGTTGTAGGTGATCTTCTCACCCCGGAACGTTTTGCGTTCGCCGCCCTTCGCCTCAAGACGGCTGAGCGTGGCTGGGTTGTTGACCGTGCCGTTAAATACCAAGAGTGATTTCTCTTCGGTAAAGGTAACGACTCCTGCCCAACCTTCGAAATCGTCGCCGCGAACTCGAACATTCCCTTCGGCCTTCATTTCTTGCCACTTCTGCTCGATCTCTTTGCCGTTAGCATCGCGAATTTTCCGGACTTGAGAAGTAACCTCCATCTTTTCCTGGCAACGGATATGGACAGCCCCTTCCGGTAAACGAGCAATGTCGATCTTCACCTCATGGTCTTTGGAAGGCATGTGTACCGCTTCGACGTTGCTGTAAAAAACGGCGCGTTTCGGCACGTTGTTGAACGCAACCATCCGTTGATCGAATGACACCCAAGTGAACTTGGTCTCTTCGTCGTCCGCCTTCTTCCTCATCGGCAGCTTCGGATTGGCAGCGGGTTGGTTGGCCAGCGGATCTTTCGAACCGGCCTGGAACATCTTCACGGTCCCCGGGCCGATGGATGTCATCTTGTTCTGGACATTGTCCATCTCGATCTGGCTTCCCTGCACATTCTGATATTTCGTGATGATGTTGTTCACCTTTTCAACGTCTTCGATTGAGACCGGCAGCAACTTTTTGGTTTTCATCGCCTTCGCGTTAACCGCCAGTTGATCGCAAAGCACCTTCTCGACTTTCGGCGAGGAACGGGACTCGCCTTTCTTAAGCGGCGTTGTCTCCCGCGCACGATCCGCCTGATTGAGATAAAGCGGTTGATCGAGCCAGACCTGCATGACCTCGCATAGAACTTTGCCGTCGTTCTGTTTCGCGGTCACGGCCCCTTCGTAGCGAACGGAACGAATGGGGCCATCGAGTTCCATTGCGTCATTCCAGTAGACGTCGATGTACGTTGATTTGGCCAGTTTGTCCCCCTTCAGGTCTGTCGCGCTGAGCATCCGCATGCTGCCGGGACCTTTAACGTTGGCCGTATTGTCGCGTTGATCGATCTTGATGTCGTCGGCAATAATCGAAACCTTATCGAAATGAACTTCGCCCAAGGTCTGCTCGTTTCCAATGACGACCAGGTAGTTCCCTTCGAGATGATGTTCGACATCGACCGTGATTCCGGCAATATCGATTCCCCGTTCGTTTGACTGCGTCGGATCCTGGTGGATGACCACGTCGCCTTCGGTGTGGACCTTGTCGAGATCGTTCTTGCCATCAGCGCGAGCGACCCACACTTCAATTCGCCGTGCGTGGCGCACAATCATCGGCGGATCTTTCTTCGCTGTCTGCTTCTTGGCCGCGGGCGGTGCGTCGAGATCCTTAGGAGCGTTGTTGACCACCGGCATCGGTTCCTTGCTCACCAACGGATTGTCGCGTGGCGGGGGCAGATGTTCCGGCGGGACGACTGGTTTCACCACATCCTTGAACCAGACGTTGATATAGGCCGATTTGAGTACGACCATTTCGGGCGAAAAAGCGCTGACTTCACCCGTGGCCTCGAGCCGATGCGGCAAGGGATTCTTGCGTTCCTCGATGGGCT
>JAIOQJ010000644.1 GCA_021413475.1 Planctomycetota bacterium
CGAATGGGGAAGTCTTCTGGCGCACTCATCTGATGGGCAAGATTGATTTGCAGATCCTGACGCGGGAAGAATTCGTCGGCGATCTGCGGATTCATCTGCCGACGATATTCGTTGATGTAGGTGGCCAAAATGTCGCGGCCCAGTCGTTTGTTGCCAGCCAGTGTCGGGGCCTATCCGCGACGGCCATCGTGCGCAGTGCGACCGGCCTCGCACCGTTGCTTGACGTCGGCCTGAAAGTGGTGTTCCGCTGGGATCGTACTGGCCGGACCGATGAAGTACCGGTGCCGCTGGTCGCTTCGCAACTCGCGGGCCGAGAGGCGATGATCAGTGTCTCGCCGCTGAAACGGCCAAAGCGTGTCGGGGAATGGTCGATCAGTTGGATGGTGGGCGACACGACTCTTGCCTGCCAGCGAGTGCGCGCCTTGTCCCCCAAGGCGTTTCTCGATTCATTGCGGATTATCGACACGCGATTCGTGATCGAAACCGAGAAGGCAGGTCTTCAATTAGTTCGGCAACTGCCGCCGCTCGATGAACTTCGCAAGGCCGGCCCCTGTTTCGTAGTGGGCAGCCGCGAAGCGGGCATGGCCGGTATGGTGCATTTTCAGATCACCGCCAAGGTGCCGGATTCTCATCAATCGCCGACGGTGCTGGAGCAGGTCGTGCTCGTCACCGATGGACCGACCGTGGTCACACCGAGCTTGATCGATGTCGGCGAACTCGCCCAGATCGATGCGTTCGAACTCCGCCACAAGAACCGCATCATCGGCTCGCTGCCTCTTAGCCCAATTCCCCGAGCCGTGCTTACGGGCGAAGGGGGCTTCAAGCCGACCAGCGACTTCCTCTGGAATCACCATGCCGAGGACGAACTCCTCGAACGGATGTCGCGATTGATGAACGGCGAGCCCGGAAAGTGATCGCCGAATCGAACACCTTCAGCGATAATTCCAGTAAGCCCTCCACGCAACGCACTTTTGAGGCGTTCCATCGATGAACCGAATTCTTGTCCTCATCCTGGCATTGAACGGTTCATTCGCACTGGCTGCCGAACCGAACGACGGTCGAAAGTCCCTGGATTGGTGGTCGCTTCGCGCTCTCGCGAAACCGGCCATTCCTAAAGTGCCAGCTGAATGGAAAGACCGCGTTCGCAACCCGATTGATGCATTCATCTTTGACAAATTGAAAGAGAAGGGGCTAAGCCCCGCACCGGAAGCCGACCGCCGGACGCTGCTTCGCCGCTTGACATTTGATTTGATCGGGTTGCCGCCAACCATCGAGGAACTGGAAGCATTTGAAAGAGACACGGCCGCCAACGCATACGAGAAAGTGGTCGATCGTTTGCTCGCGTCGCCGCACTATGGTGAACGCTGGGCTCGCCACTGGCTCGATGTGGTCCACTACGGCGACACTCACGGCTACGACAAAGACAAGCCGCGGCCGAACGCTTGGCCCTATCGCGATTACGTGATTCGGGCCCTGAACGCCGACAGGCCGTACAGCCGATTTATTCAGGAACAGATCGCGGGAGATGTTCTCTATCCCGGCACGGTGGACGGCATCACGGCCCTGGGCTTCATTGCCGCTGGGCCGTGGGATTTCATCGGCCATGCCGAAGTTCCGGAAACGAAGATCGACGGCAAGGTCGCCCGCCATCTCGATCGCGATGATATGGTGACCAACACCATCCAGACGTTCGTCAGCATGACGGCCAATTGTGCTCAGTGCCACAATCACAAGTTCGATCCGATCCGGCAGGAAGAATACTACCGGCTGCAAGCGGTATTCGCAGCCCTCGATCGTGCCGATCGGCCGTACGATACGGATCCAGCCCTGCTCAAGAAGGCCGCGGAACTGCGAGCGGCGCGAGATGGGATTCTGAAACGGCAAACCGAGATCGATGCAAAGATTAAGACCGCGGGCGGCAAAGAACTGACCGATTTGGACCAGAAAATCGCGCAGGCGAGCATCCCCCCAATGGGCAGGCCTGAGTACGGATACCACAGTTCCCTTTCCCCGAATCAGGATGCGACGAAGTGGGTGCAAATCGACCTCGGCGGCAGTGTCCCTCTTGATCGGGTGGCATTGTGGGGTTGTCACGACACCTTCAACAACATCGGTGCGGGCTTCGGGTTTCCAGTTCGCTTCAAGGTTGAACTTTCCGACGATGCGACGTTCGCGACGGGCGTGGTCGTCATCGTCGATCACACCGGGAAGGATGTCGTCAACCCTGGCGTCGCTCGACAAATTTTTTCGGCCGCGGGAAAGAAAGGCCGCTACCTGCGCGTGACGGCCACGAAACTGGCACCCCGGCAGAACGATTACATCCTGGCCCTCGCCGAATTGGAGGCACTCGACAGCGACGGAAAGAATCTCGCTTCCGGCGCGAAGGTGACGGCACTCGATTCGATCGAAGCCCCAATTCGTTGGAGAAAATCGAACTTGACCGACGGCTACGCCCCGGGCCAACGCGGCAGCGGCGATCTCGGCGGATTGAAAAAAGAACGGGAATCACTCGTCGCTCGAATCGTCGATGCGGGGTTGTTGAAAGAGCGTGCCGAACTCTTGGCCAAGCTCGCACCGCTGGACGCGGAGTTGGCAAAGACCAAGCCGGCCGGGTTGGTCTACGCGGGGACCGTTCACAGCGGTAGCGGCACCTTTCAAGGCACCGGACCAAGCGGGAAGCCACGGCCGATCTTCGTGCTGAAACGCGGGAGCGTGACGGCACCGCTCGAAGAAGTCGGACCTGGTACCCTTTCGGTCGTGCCCGGATTGTCGGCCGTGTTCGACCTTCCCAAGAATCACACGGAAGGAGAGCGACGGGCGGCCCTCGCGAGATGGCTGAGTGATTCCAAAAATCCGCTGCCGTGGCGATCGATCGTCAATCGCGTTTGGCAGTATCATTTCGGCCGAGGGATTGTGGCCACTCCAAATGATTTCGGCCGCATGGGCCAGCTTCCCTCGCATCCGGAACTCCTCGACTGGCTGGCGGCCGAGTTTCGCGATAACGGTCAGTCTCTGAAGGCTCTGCACAAATTGATGGTGACCAGTTCCGTCTATCGGCAAACTTCAGCCACCAACGAACGCTTTGAGGCGTTGGACGCCGGTAACATTTATCTCTGGCGGATGCCGCGCCGCAAGCTCGAGGCCGAGGCCTTGCGCGATGCGATCCTGATGCTGGCCGGCAAACTCGATCGCACGCTCTACGGGCCCGCCTATCAAGACTTCGTGATCGAACAACCGGCCCATTCGCCGCACTACCAGTACCATCTTCACGATCCGGACGACCCCAAGTCGCGTCGGCGCAGCGTCTATCGCTTCCTGGTGCGTTCCAAGCCCCAGCCGTTGATGACCGTGCTCGATTGCCCTGATCCTTCGATGCAGGTCGACAAGCGGAACGAAACGCTTTCGCCCCTGCAAGCCCTGGCCTTGCTGAACAACGGTTTCGTTCTCACCATGTCGAAGCACCTAGCGAAGCGAGTCGAATCGGTTGGTACGCTAGAAGAGCAAATCGCCCTGGCCATCAAGTTGGCACTTGGCCGTCCCGCGAAGGCTGAAGAGACGAAGGCCCTGGTCGAACACGCGAAGATCCACGGGTTGGCCAATGCTTGTCGGGTCATTTTGAATTTGAACGAGTTCGCTTTCGTGGATTGAATTCCGGGAGATTGAAGATGAATCGTCGCGAATTTCTCTGGGATGCGGGCGGCGGGCTCGGCGGTATTGCGCTGGCGTCGATGCTTGGCAACGACGGTCTGCTCGCGGCAACGACGGGCGGGCTGCATCATCGGCCGAGGGCGAATCGCGTTGTTCAGATTTTCATGGCCGGCGGGGCCAGCCATCTCGATCTGTTCGACTTTAAGCCCAAACTCGTGAAACGCCACGGGCAACCATCGGACTTTGGCGAGCACGTCGAAGCTTTCCAGAACGGGCTCGGGCCGTGGCTGAAACCCGTTTTCGATTTCAAACCGTACGGCCGTAGCGGCAAGATGCTCTCCGATGCCGTGGCCCCGCTCGGTTCCAATGTCGACGACATCGCCTTCGTTCACAACATGGTCGGCAAAACGGGCGTGCATAGCCAGGGGACTTTCCTTCAAGCGACCGGCTTCAATCGCCCTGGCTTCCCGGGGATGGGAAGCTGGATTAGTTACGGCCTCGGCTCCATCACCGACAACCTGCCGGCATTCGTGGTGTTGCCCGATCACCGCGGCCTCGCGTCCAACGGGACCAAGAATTGGGATAGCGCGTTTCTGCCGTCGCAACATCAGGGGACCGTGATCTACCCGGGCTTGAAGACGCCGATCAATGACCTTTTTCCGGATGAACGCGTCGATTTCACCACGCCGATGGGCGACAAGGCCGCCGTCGATCTGCTCGCGAAACTGAACCGCGGCCACGCCGAGACCCGTCCCGGTGACGAACGCCTCGACGCCCGCATTCGCAGTTACGAACTGGCGGCCAAGATGCAACTGGCCGCGCCGGAGGCACTCGATCTAAGCCGAGAAACGAAAGAGGTGTTCAAACTCTACGGGCTCGACCACGGCAAAACGTCGTTCGACAAGGAAATCAACGAACTCGAAGAGACCGAACATTTCGCCCGCAAATGCCTGAGCGCTCGGCGATTGCTCGATCGGCGTTCGCTTCGTGCAAATCTGGAGCGGCAACGACAACGGTTTCCCGCGCCGAAATTGGGATAGCCATGAGGACGTCAAACGCGATCACTTTCCCCTAGCTCGCGGCATGGCGCGCGGCACGTCCGCCCTGCTCCACGACTTGAAACGCACGGGACTTCTCGAAGATACAATTGTTCTTTGGACCACCGAGTTTGGCCGCATGCCCTCCAGCCAGGGCGGCCTGGGACGCGATCACAATCCTTATTGCTTCACCAACTGGCTGTGCGGCGCAGGCGTGAAAGGAGGCATCAGCTACGGTCCCAGCGACGACTTCGGCTATAAACCCGCCGACCGCAAGAACCCGACCGAAGTCTACGACATCCACGCCACCATTTTGCATCTGCTAGGTATCGACCACACCAGACTTTCCATTCGGAACAACGGCATCGACCGCCGCCTGACGGATGTGCATGGGCATGTGATCAATGAGTTGTTAGCTTGATTGGATGATTCTCACCCTCCCGTGCCACCCTCAATGAGAATCATCCAAAACGATGAGAATCATGTCTGAGAATGAGAATCAATAAGCAGTCTTTTGCCCGAACAATCGAATTTGAAACACTTTACGTTTACAGAAATTTGAAATGAGTAATCAACAATCCGGAAGGTTCGCGAATGGAGGCCGACGTGAAAGCGGTTCCACGTCGGCATTTCCGCTCGTCCACGTCGTCAATCAATCCTTCGCATCGACCGGCTTCGCCTTGTTCAGAGTCGCCTTCAACTCATCGAGCGCCTTCAGTACTTCTTCCTTGGTTTCCCAGGCTTTATTCGCGAGGGGCATGGCAACCGTCTTGCCCTCTGCATCAATGATGCGATAGCGGAAGCCGTTCTTGCCTTTGTAGATTTCGATGCCGCCTGCCTTCTCCTCTTTTTTCTCCGTCTTCGGAGTATCTTTCTTCTGCTGCGCTTCGACGCCCATCGTGGTGAAGCCCAACATGCCAGTCATCAATGCCAGTGAAAGTAGTGCTCGTCTCATCGTATCTCCCTGAAAAAAGAAATGTGGATGCCAAGAAAATGATCCGCACTTTTGGTAGGAGAAGCAACAGAAAACACACTCGAATCTGATGAGAACGCGCGAATCTCTGGAAACCCTTCGATTCGCGGCTAAACGATGTGCTACTCCCGGAATGCCTTTCTCTCCTGGTACAAACTCAGCCGTTTCCGGGCAGTTTCGCCGGAAACCTTTTCGAAACGGGGCGATTCCAGTGCTTGCTTTTCGAATTTGACTGCCTGCTCGAAGTTGCCCGCCTCCGCCGAGGCGGCAGCGAGGACGTCGATGTAGATCGGCTCTTTCCAGTCGGTCAATTCACAGGCTTTGGTCGCCAGTTCGACGGCCTTCTTGCCGTTGCGGTACTTCTCATCCGGGCATGTCGCCATGATCCAACTCATATTGCTGTACGCCCTGGCATACCTGGCATCGAGGCGGATGGCCTCCTCGCAATCGGCGATCGCCTTGTCGTAATGCTTAAGCGATTTGCGTGCCACCGCCCGATTGGAATAAGTGACAATGTTCTTGGGATTGATGCGCAAGGCCTCATCGTAGTCTTTGATTCCCTGCTCGTACTCCTTCTTGCCGACTCGGGAGAGACCTCGGTCGTTGAAAGCAGCCACATATTTGGAGTCGATGGCGATGAGGTCGTCGAAATCCTTGATGGCATTGTCGTATTCCTTCTTGCCATACTTGGCGGCACCTCGACCGAATAATGCGTGCGTGTATTTGGGATTGAGGCGGAGGGCGTCCTCATAATCCTGGATCGCCTTGTCGTATTCCAGCTTGCTACGCCAAGAGTTGCCTCGATTGGTGATGACGACGTGGCTCTTGGGGCTGAGAGCAAGGTATGCCGTGTAATCAGCAATCGCCTTGTCGTACTCCCTCAGGGCGGCATGAGCAAGGCCCCGATCGTTGTAGGCGTTGAGGTACTTGGGATCGACGGCGATGACCTCGTCGAAGTCCTTGATGGCTTTTGTGTATTCCTTTTTGGCAGCCCACGAGAGTGCTCGGCCATAAAGGGCGTGGGAATAGCGTGGTTCAAGACGAAGAGCGTCGTCAAAATCCGCGATTGCCTTGTCGTAATCGAGCTTAACTCTCC
>JAIOQJ010000185.1 GCA_021413475.1 Planctomycetota bacterium
CATCGGAGCCTACGAAGCGGCTCTCGCCGGTCACGAAACGAAACTGTCCAAGGGGGAATTCGGCGTCGTCGCGATTTGCGCCCCCACGAAGTCACAGAGCCGGATCGTCAAAGACTACCTGCGGGCGATTTTTGAAGTGCCCCTACTGGCAAATGAGCTCGTGAGGGAGACACGCGAAGGATTCGAGCTCAAGAACGGCATTCGTATCGAAATCCTGCCGGGCGACTGGCGGACGATCCGCGGCTTCACCCTGGTCGCGGCGATTGTCGATGAGGCGGCGTTCTTTGGATATGACGCCGAATGCAAGATCAAAAGCGACACGGAACTGGTTCGGGCCATCAAACCGTCGCTTGCGACGGTCGGCGGGAAACTGATCGCGATCAGTTCTCCATATGCGAAAAAAGGCTGGTGCTTCAACACCTATCGGCGAAACTTCGCCAACGCGACGGGGAAGGTGCTTGTCTGGAACTGCCCCTCCCGGACGATGAATCCCGACCTGTCCCAATCCGTCATTGACGACGCGATGGCCGAGGATCTCCAAGCCGCGAAATCGGACTACCTGGGTGACTTCCGCGACGACGTCGCCGAGTTTCTCCCCCGCAGCATCATCGAACGGCTCGTCATTCCCGGATTTCGTGGCACGGGCCTTTGAGGGTTGCGGTATCCAGTACACCAAGGCCGCGAAAGCAAAGTCAGTTCTGTATGCGGAACTGCTTCCCCGCCTGTGTAGCGGCGAGATCGAACTCCCGGACGATGAACTGTTAGTCAATCAACTCGCCGGACTGGAGCGGCGGACGCGGAGCGGGGGCCGAGACATCATCGACCATCCCTCCGGCGGACATGATGACGTAGCCAATGCCGTGGCCGGTGTGGCCGACATGGCTTCAGTGCGACGGATTCGCGTTGGAGCAGCATTTTGACCCGATTACCCAAAAGGAGTGAGACCTATGATCCTCAGTAATTCGCTTGTGATGAGTCGCGTGAAGCAATTTGAAATCCAGCATGGCGACGACGCCGTTTTCATCGGCGGGTGGTTCGTGTTTTCGGACGGCGCGATGCGAGAACGGAATCCCGAGGGAGCCTTGATGGACCCGCCGAGCAATCCCCGCGAATGCTGCAAGATCAAGCTCGATTACCAAACGAAACGGCTCGAACAGGCTATATCGGCCTTTGAGGAACTGCAAGCCGCACTACGGGTCAAAACTGATGAGGCGGTCAAATGGGCGAACGCCAAGGCGCCGCCTGCTCCTCCGACCGATCAGGACATTCAGGAATTGAAGCGGTTGCAGGGTGTCGTGAAGCAGCGACGGAAGATTTGGGAACAGGCTCGTGCCGATTACGACGCGAGCGTGCCGAAGCAGATTCAAGAGCGGGGAAATCGGGCAGTGGGCCACCAGGAGCGTGCCACCAGCGTTCGTGCTCAGATTGATCGGATCAAGATTTAACCGGATTCAGTGAAATTCAACAAACGGAGGCTTGGAGTGGATACTTTGATCAACGCCTATTTTTACAACGAGGAAGACGGAGCGCTCACCACGATTCGTGGCGGGCGTGTGATTTCCGTTGATTACCCGATCGCGCGGATGGGCAGGCGACCATCGCAACCGCCCCCCGTGAACAATGCGAATGGCTTCGCGCCGCTCGTCGCCCCGGTGATGAATTTCGGGGGCGATTTGCTCACGACCAATCCCGCAAGTGGCTCAGGAAACAATGCCTTTGGCTTCGCACCGCTTGTGGCTCCCTCCATGAATTGGGAATCGAGAGTGAATACGCAGGGACAAATCGGGGGAGCCTACGATCCCGAGCCTCAGCCGCAGGTAATTCCTCCCGCACCTGTCACGCCCTCCTACGTTGGTGCCGCGGTCCCCTTCGAGGCGTTGGTCCCACCTATGATGAATTTTCGACCATGACAAGCGAAGCGGCGACGGCGGGAGCGTTGTTAACTCCCGTTGGGTTGCTTCCATCCTCGGTTTGTCCATGCCCGGGGATGGAAGCGGCCTCGCCGATTGCACGTGAGCTTGACTAGCGTTTTGCAACTTCCATGAGGGCGGCACGATTCGGGACTGGCCTCCTGAACCGAGCCGTTTCATCCTGACCGGATGGCTACGCCGCCCTCACTTTTTTCACCTCGGTCGGGATAGGTCAGGAATATCATGCCCAAAATAGCAGTCGGTTATCTGCGTTGCTCCAGCGATAAGCAAGAATTCAGCATTGATGATCAGAGAATGGAAATTCAAGCGTATGCACTCCGTCATGGATACAAGATCATCCGTTGGTATACAGATGATTGTATCAGCGTTGACGACAACAAGAATCGACATGAATTTCAGCGAATGATCGCTGACGCTAACAACAAACCCGAATTCACGGCGATTCTCGTTTGGGATCAAGACCGATTCGGGCGATTCTCTCCCCACGAAGCGAGCTACTGGACTTGGCCGCTGTCGAAGGCCGGCGTTCAACTGGTCACAACGAACAAAGGGCCGATTGACTGGAGCGACTTCACGGAATGGTTGACCTACAGCGTCAATCAGCACGGTAAGCACGAATTCCTCCGTGACCTCAGCCGAAACGTGACACGCGGACAGCTTAGAGCCTCGAAGGATGGCTCTCGAATTGGATGCCCGCCCTACGCCTTCGTAATTGAGGGAAAAAAAGGGGAGAAGCGACTCGTTCATAGCGATGATTCCAAAGTCGCAGTGGTCCGTCGCGTCTACAAGGAATATGTCGAAGACGGACGGTCTATGCGCGACATCGCGAAACGGCTAACTGCCGATCAGATTCCATCGCCTAAGGGGGGCACGTGGCGATTTGATTCCGTGCGATGCATCTTGGAGAACCCGGCGTACATCGGCACGCAAAGGTTTAACGTCTACAGCCGAAGTAAGTACCACCATATCCAGAATGGCGAGATTGTCGAAGGGTCGCGGCGAGGGCGAAACCCCGAGTCGGACTGGATCGTAACGCCCAACCTTATTCCGCCGATGATTGATAAACGGACATTCGACAAGGCCCAAACCCGTCTTGCGAAAGGCAAGAAAGGTCACAGTCGATACACGTTGGAGAACAATCCGTTCCTTTTGTCGTGCAAACTCAAATGTGGCCGATGCGGTGGGAGCCTCTCCGGCATGCACCACCGCCAACGGAGATTTTATGAATGCATCAACAAGGATCGGTATGGAACATGTGAAGGCACTACCGTCAGGGAGGATGTCATACTCGATTATCTGGTTGAGCAAAT
>JAIOQJ010000061.1 GCA_021413475.1 Planctomycetota bacterium
CATCCGCTAATTTCAAAGTCTCCCGCGCCAACAACCAATGCACTTGCGTCTGCACCGGTTCATTCGTTGGTAATCTCGGTGGCATTTCAATGCTCGGCTTCGCGACTTTGAAAAACTCATCGCGGTGCGCTTTCTGCATTTGGTCACGATTGAGCGGCACGCCGGCCTTGTGGGCGTTGATGATCCAGCGAGCCTGTTTCAGGAATTCGGTTGCACTTACGGGGCCGGGGATCGCGTGAATGACGGTGCTGTCGTTCAAGCAAAAGTAAACGACCACGTTGCCGCCCGTCTTGCGGCCCTCGACTTGTTTCTGTCCGCAGATCGGCAAACAAGCGCAGACGAATTGTTCCTGAATCAACTCAGCAACGGCGGGATCGAGCAGGCAGTCACGGCGGAATTTTTCCACGTTCTCCGAAGTAAAGACTCGGCCTTCAAACGACCCGGCGATATGCATGATCATCGCCAGCTTGGTGTTGTCTTCGCGAACCGCCTCGAAGACGGCGGCGGAGGTCGGTAGAAAATCGATCTTGGTGCCAAAACGGCCAGGCAACATCTTGGGCGGCTCGGTCACCGCCACGTCGGCCTTGGGCCGCTGCGGGTCGAGTTTCGCATCCGGCACCGTCTTGCCTTTCGGTTCCTCGGTCCCCTCGGGCCGCACGCGCTCTTTGGGTTCGATCACTAGCATTGGCGTGTCGGCCTTCTCCATCACTTCGCGAGGCAGTACGGCCAAGACCTCCGGCCCGCTCACGACAACTTTCGGAGCGACGACTTTGATCGCCGGTCGCGGAGGATTCACTTTGGGTTTCTCAATCGCCGGCTGCTCTTCACTGACCCCTGACCCCTGACCCCTGACCCCTTCTTCGTTCGACGGATTCGCACGCTGCTTGATGGTGAAAACAATTCCGATTCCCGCGAGGACTAACAAGAACGTAACGCCGCCCCACGCGGCCAGCGGCTTCCACGCCTGGTTGCTAGGTTCGCGCGGCTTTGAGATGAAGCCGGGTCGTTGGTCGTTGATCGGGTTGCGATTCACCGACATCTTTTTCAATTCCTACTCGGGATCGATTGCAAGTTAAGGATTGAACCACAGAGACACAGAGGACACAGAGAAGAAGGAAAAGGAAACACGGAAATTAATTGAGACAAAACCAGTTTGCGATCATTTGCTTAGTTTTGCTGTCTTCTCTGTGCTCTCTGTGTCTCTGTGGTGAAAATTCTTGACTTCATCCCAATAGAGTTCGATCCCCTTTGAAGTATACCCCATCGCGAAATCAAATGTGGGAAGCTCAACCCCGATACAACCCCGCAACCGGCCTCCCCGTCGCAATCGGGTAAAGCCGGCCGTTGCCGTCTTCGAAATGATTCGCTGAGTTGATGCCGAGGGCTTCGAACATCGTGGCGGCAAGGTCTCCCGGCGTGACCGCGTTGTTCTGCGGATAGGCCCCGAAGCGATCGGAGGCACCGTACGTTGCCCCGCGTTTGATGCCGGCCCCGGCGAGTGCGATCGAATAGCACGATGCCCAGTGTTTACGGCCGGGATCGCTACCGGCGAATTTTGATTCGACGGCCACCAGCGGAGCACGGCCGAACTCAGTGAGCAGGACCACCAGGGTCGTATCGAGCAAGCCCCGTTGTTCGAGATCATCGAGCAAGAACGAAACGCTGGCGTCGTAGCGAGGCAGCAAGTGGTGCTTCATCGCCTCGAAGATGTCGTTGTGCGTATCCCAGCCGTACTCGTCGGTATCCTCAGGTGCGTTGTCCTGGCCGCGGATGCCGTGATTGAAGAAGACCGTCACCCACGGGACGCCCGCTTCGACCAGGCGTCGGCCCATAAGACAGGCAAGCCCCGAGCGATGGTTACCATAACTCGCGCGGGTTCGCTCCGGCTCCAGTTCGAGATCGAAGGCCTTGCGTAGTTTTTCGGAAGCGAGGAGATCGAATGCCTGGCGGATGAGCAACTCGCGATCGAACTTCGAGTGATCGCGTGCCAGTGATCGGGATTTATCATCGAGCGTGGCCAGCAGTTTGCGCCGTGAGTCGAGCCGGATCTTGGAAACATCGGGCTGGGCATTCAGGTCGGCCAGAACGTTGTGCTCCTCAGCCAAGTTGCCGATAACCAGGGGCTCGAAGGCCCGGCCGAGGAAGCCGCAATTCTGGCCCGGCGAAGGCAAACTCGGTGCTAACACGGGTGCATTGACATGCACGGCCGTGTAGGGGATTCGTCGCTCGGGGCGGACGCGTTTGACAACCGAGCCGTAGGTGGGATGATCGTTCGGCGAGATCGGCGGGTTGCCTGATTTCTTCTGATGGAAGACGCCGGTGAGTGCCAGGTAGGTCGCCGAGCCATGATCGACATCGTCGTGCGTCATGCTGCGGAGAACGGTCAGGCGATCGGCCAGTTTGGCGATTTTCGGCATGTGCTCGCCGAATCGGACGCCGGGAACCGAGGTGGAGATCGACCCGAACTCGCCGCGTATCTCGGCCGGGGCATTCGGCTTGGGGTCCCAAGTCTCGAACTGACTCACGCCGCCCGGTGCGTGGATGACGAGCACCGACTTGGCTTTGCCGAAACCCGGAAAGGTGGAGGCACTCGCCGACTCCGACGGATTGCGCAACGCCAAGCCCATCCCGGCGAGACCGCCGATTCGAAGCCATTCCCGTCGATCGAGAAGCAAGCGCAGCATTGACCCTCCCGAGAGTGGAGTATACTCGATCGGCGTGCCAATTTCACGAAAAAGATCGCCTTGTTAACCCGACGCGCAAGCGAGGGATAGGCCGTTCCGTCCGAGCCCGAAGCGCTAGCAAGGGCGAAGGGCAAAATCCTACGCTGGCGCATGGGGTTAACAAGTCCGTCACTTCGGATTATTCTGCAACAGCATCCGTGCCTGTTTCACTTCATCCTTCAACGGTGCATCGTCGGCATACAGATCGCGAATATCGCGGCAGGTATTTCGGGCGTCGCGGGCCATGATCCGATCGCCGCGTCTCTCGGCTTCAGGAAATGTCTCCTCCGCTTTGCGGAGTTTCTCGACGATCATCGTCTTTCGCTCATCCCCTGCGGGCTTTTTCGGATCGAGTTCGCGGATTTTCTTGCCGGCCAATAGGTACCAGACACGTAGCTCCTGCTTTCCCTTGATGTCTTTGGCGAAGCGTTCCCAGCGATCGAAGGCTCGGCCGCCGTCGCCGAATCGCTCCAATCGCATCGCCTCGGCCGCGCGGGCTTCCATTTCATCTTCCAATTTGAAATCGCGATCCTCGAAGGCCGAGTCTTTCACGACTTTTTCGAGATGCTTCTCGCGTGCTTCCACTTCGGTTAGGTCTTTCAGCCTTTTTGCCGCCACCCAGCCCCAGAGAGCCTTCTCCTCTTTGGCATCATTCTGAAATGTCTCGATCAACTTGGCCCACGTTCTCCGGGCGGCCACCACATCGCCATCTTCCTCGGCGGTCAAGGCGCTCATGGTCTTGCTATACGCGTCGGGATCGTCCCCTTCTTCAACCGCCAGACCAATCTTGTGGCGCTTGAGAAGCTGGCTCTCGCGCTTGGCGACCTTTCCCTCCCAGTAGATGCCTTTCGCCCATTCCGTTTTGTCGGCCAGTTTCGGATCGGTCGATTTGCCGTAGGTGTCGAGATACTTTTTGGCGGCAATCGCTTTCGCGTCGGGGTTTTTCGCTTTCTCGATGGCCGCGAGCATTTCAGCCGGGCTATCCGGACGCAGCAACAACCAGAAAATTAACGCAGTGGTCAAGACAATCGCGACGGAACCAATACCGACGAACCAGCCGCGGCGATAGAAAGCCGTCTCCTTCTTTTTGAGCTTTTTCTTTTTCCCCGCGGCGCGGATGCTGCGGGCGGCTTCGAGATCTTTCTCGTCCATCGGCGCGGTTTCGACCGAATCGACGAGGCGAGCCTTCGCCACCTCCTCGCCCCGGCTCAATCGAGCCAGTTCTTTCTGCTCGACTTCTTCCAATGCCTCCAGCACCATGGCCGCGTCGCGGGGCCGATTTTCCGGCTTCTTCTCCATCAACTGGTGGATGAGCGTGTCGAATGCCTGAGGGATATCCAGGCACCCCGGCTGATTACGGACCCGTGGAGCGGGTTCATTGACGTGCATCAGAAACATATCGACCGAAGAATCGGCCACGAACGGTTTGCGACCCACCAAGAGTTCGAAGAAAACCACGCCGAGCGAATAGAGATCGCTTTTGTCGCTCAATGTCTTTTCGCCGCGACACTGTTCCGGCGACATGTACGCGGCCGTGCCGATCGTGTTGTGCGCTCCGGTGATGGCGGTGACGTCGATATCCTTCGCGATACCGAAATCGGTGAGTTTGAGCACGCCATCCTTGGTGATCATCAGGTTCGACGGCTTCAGATCGCGATGGATGATCCCCCGTTCGTGAGCGTGCTGCAACGCGGCACAGAGTTGCTTGCCGAGGTCAATCGTTTCCTGCCAGCTAAAGCGATCGCGGCGGGCGATCACTCGATCGAGCGATTCGCCATCGACGTACTCCATCGCGAAGAAGGGCGTACCCTTCCACTTGCCGGTGGCAAACAAGCGGACGATATTAGGGTGCTTGAGTTGTTTGAGGATGACCGCCTCGCGTTCGAAGCGGGCCAGGGCCGATTCGTTGCCGGTCAGTCCGAAGGCGATGAGTTTCAAGGCGACAAGGCGATCGTCCTCGGTGTAACGGGCCCGATAGACGGTTCCCATGGCACCGCTGCCGAGTTCTTTCTCGATGTGGAATGGCCCGATATTTTGGCCGCGGAGCATTTGCGAACTCTCCAGTAAAGCCGCTTGCGGCTTAGCGCTCGCTCTCATCCAATCGAGGGTTTTACTTTCGTTAGAGCGTGCGCCAAGACGCAAGCGGCTCGCCAGAGCAATCTTACCATCCTCCACACCCTATGGGTATCGTCACTTGCGAGGATGAGACGCGAATGAGATTTTGCGGGAAATGCCCGCGAGTCTTGGCGGTCGCGGAACGACCGTGCGCCTCGACCAAGATCGTGGGCATTCGTTGCACAGGTAGAACTTTTTCAGTACCGAGGATGCGGGCGTTTTCCTCGATGCGCTACTTTTTCGTTGCAAAACAACCGAAATGCGTCGCAAAGCGCTACTTTTTCGTTG
>JAIOQJ010000186.1 GCA_021413475.1 Planctomycetota bacterium
AGTCCGCATCGGCCGCGTCAACGGCGAATTCATCGTGATGCCGACGCACACGCAGATGGAGGAGAGCGATCTCGATCTCATCGTCTCCGGCACCCGCGATGCCGTCACGATGATTGAAGGCTTTGCCCGTGAGCTCCCCGAGGACTTGATGGCCTCCGCCATTCTCCTCGCTCACGAGCACATCATTCACGTTATTGGGGCGATTGAAGAACTTCGCACTAAGCTTGGCCACGGGAAGAAAGAATTCCCGGTCGTCGCCGCGAACCCACTCGTCGATATCTTCTACGAGCGATTTGGAAGCGACTTGAAGACTGCGAAGCTGACCAAGATTAAGGCCGAACGCTACGCCAAGGTTGGTGCCATCAAGGATAAGATCAAAGAAGAATTCCTCGCGCCAGGCAAGGAACCCGCCTACACCAAGGTGCAGGTTTCGGTCGCCTTCTCCGCCGTGGAAGAACGTGTTTTCCGCGATCTGATTCTGGAAGGCCAACGCCTCGACGGACGTGGTTTCAAGGAAGTTCGACCGCTCTTCAGCGAAGTTGGTCTGCTGCCGCGAACGCACGGCTCAGCCCTTTTTCAGCGCGGCGAGACGCAGGCACTTGTTACAACGACGCTAGGCACCGTTTCCGACGAGCAACGCGTCGAAGGTCTGCAGGGCGAGTTCAGCAAGAAGTTCATGCTCGATTACAACTTCCCGCCGTTTAGTGTCGGTGAAGCCAAGCCCGTTCGGGGACCCGGCCGGCGTGAGATCGGTCACGGCATGTTGGCCGAACGCTCGCTCAAGGGGATTATCCCAGCCGTTGAAAAGTTCCCATACACGATTCGGCTCGTCTCGGACATCATGGAATCGAACGGTTCGTCGTCGATGGCCTCGGTATGTGGCGGCACCCTCGCTCTAATGGATGCCGGCGTGCCTATTAAACAACCGGTCGCCGGTATTTCGATCGGCCTGGTGAAGGAATCGCGAGACAAGTTCGTGCTCTTCACCGATATTCAGGGCGACGAAGATCATTTCGGCGACATGGATTTCAAGATCGCCGGCTCGCCACATGGCATCACCGGCATCCAGCTCGACATCAAGACCGATGGCATTGAGGAACCGATCATCCGCGGGGCTTTGGAACATGCCAAGGAAGCCCGCATCCACATCCTGAAGTCAATGCTCTCCGCTCTCCGCCGGCCGCGTGAGGAAATCTCCCAGCATGCTCCGCGGATGCTTCAAGTGAAAATCAATCCCGAGAAGATCGGCCTGCTCATCGGCCCAGGTGGCAAGAACATCAAGGGGATCCAGGAAGCCACTGGAGCGAAGATCGACATCGACGACGATGGAACGGTCAGCATCGCCCACAGCGACGCCGCCGGTGCCGAGGCCGCCAAGCTTCGTGTCGAGGCGATTACCGAGGAAGTCAAAGTCGGCAAGACCTACGAAGGCCGCGTCTCTTCCATCAAGGAATTCGGCGCGTTCATCGAAATCCTGCCCGGCCGCGACGGTCTTTGCCATATCAGCGAACTCGACCATCAGTATGTCGGCAAAGTCGAGGACGTTTGCCGAGTTGGCGATGTTCTCCAGGTGAAAGTGATCGCCATTGACGATCAGGATCGCGTCAAGCTGTCCCGCAAGGTACTGCTGACGCCTCCCGCGCCGGGCGAAACGCCCCCGCCTCGTCCGCCTCGTGAGGATCGACCGGACGACCGTGGGGGCGATCGTGATCGCGGCGGCGATCGTGGCCGCGGCGGCCGTGGTGGTGGCGGCGGAAGACGTCGCGATTGATTCAGAACTCTCTGAGTTTAGCCGCGACGCCGAAGGCTCGCGCGGAGGGGCGCTCCCCCCGCGCGAGCCTTCGGCGTCGCGGCTAAACTCTTGGCTCTCCCATGACGACCGACGAACGATATACCGAGCTCGCCGAACTCGCGGGTGGCTTTATCCACGAGATCAAAAACCACATCAGTACGCTTGGCCTGAACCTACAATTACTTGCGGACGATTTCGCGGACGCGAAGACCCCGCACGAACGTCGGGCTTTCGAACGTGTCCAGCGGCTCCAAGGTGAATGCAGCCGGATTGTCCAGGTCTCCAACGATTTCCTTCGATTCGCCCGCGCGCAGAAATTGGATCTCGAACCCGCTTCGCTCGACGACGTCGTTGGTGAAATGGTCGATTTCCTCTCGCCCACCGCACGCCAGAAAGGGATTGCCATTAATTGGTATCCCGGCGGAGTGCCGAACGTACGGCTCGATCGCGACCTCTTCAAGCAGGCATTGCTCAACTTGTTGCTGAATGCCGAGCAAGCCATGCCCGACGGCGGCGAAATCAGCTTGCAAACGGCCGTTGATGCCGAAGGGACACGGTTGGACGTGATCGACACCGGCTGTGGCATCCCCGCCGAAGAATTGACCAAGCTCTTCAAGCCATTTCACACGACCAAGCCCGACGGCACGGGACTAGGCCTACCGACCACGCTCAAAATCATTGAGGCGCACGGCGGGAAAATCGATGTGCAAAGCGAACTAGGGCACGGCACGAAGTTTTCGATCCGGTTGCCGATTGGTTAGGCGTGGCTTCCTGGTAGCGACAGACCTCTGGTCTGTCGGAAAAAGACCGAATTGTTATCTAGTGCCCTGTCCATGCTAAATTTTCGAGTAAGCGTTTATTCGCGCCGAGTGTCCGCCGCGGCAGCGGCGGCACAGGGTAGCCCACGGCGACAGCCGTGGGACATGGGCAAATGCATGCTCCAAGCCCCGG
>JAIOQJ010000080.1 GCA_021413475.1 Planctomycetota bacterium
GAAGGCGTCCGCTCGGTGAAGCTGAGCGAAGTTCAACGCCTGCGTTTCTCGAATCCGGTGATCGAAAACGAATTCCGCCGGGCTCTGGAAACCTTGTCGCTCGCCCATGACACCCAGAAGAAGGCTGTCAGCCTCCACTTCACGGGCGAAGGCAAACGCAAGGTCCAAGTCGGTTACGTGATCGAATCGCCGATCTGGAAGACCAGCTATCGCCTGGTGCTCGACAAGAAAGAGAAGCCGTATCTGCAAGGCTGGGCCGTTGTTGAGAACCCCACTGACGAAGATTGGTCTGGTGTGGAAATGTCGCTCGTGAGCGGCCGACCGATCTCGTTCCGAATGGATCTCTACAACCCGCTGTTCATCGCGCGTCCGCTGGTCGAGCCGGAACTGTTCGCGTCGCTGCGTCCACCGACTTACTCGGGGGCGATGGCCAAGATGCCTGGGAAACCGTCCGAAGTCACGCTGGCCGGAGCACCGCTTGCCGATCGCGACGAGCAACTGCAACGTGGAGCGGCCAAATATGAAAAAGCTGCCGCTGACGGCAAGGGCGGAGGCGGAGGCTTCATCCGCATGGCCCCGCTTTCCGAGGCCGAGCAAAAGTCCCGCAAAGACTACGCGATGCAGCTAGGCCAACAGTTGAATGGCCGCATGGATATCGGCCGCTCGGCCGGTTCCGTCGCGACCGCCTCGCAACTGGGCGACTACTTCCAGTACATCATCGACATTCCGGTCAACCTCGGCCGTCAGAAGTCAGCCCTGTTGCCGATCATTAATAAAGATGTCGATGCCACCCGCGTGAGCATCTACAACCCGAACGTACAGGCCAAGCATCCGCTTCTGGGCCTGAAGTTCAAGAACTCGACGGGCATGAACCTGTCGCAGGGCCCGATCACGATCTTCGAAGGCTCGACCTACGCCGGCGACACGCGTGTTCTCGATCTGCAACCGTCCGAAGAACGCCTCATTTCCTACGCGATCGATTTGGGCACCGAAGTGAGCGTCAAGAACGGCAACAATACCTCTCGCATCACCAAGGTCAAAGCCGTGAAGGGAATCATCTCGACGGAAACACTCATCCGCGAAGAGAAGGTCTACGACATCAGCAACCGCAGCGATACGGATCGCACGCTCTTGATCGAACACCTGAACCGCAAGGGCCAAGGGTTCGTGTTCAAGGGCGACAACAAGCCGGCCGAGGAAGCCGCGGATGTGTTCCGCTTCCAGGTCGCCGTCGCTTCGAAGAAGGACCTGAGCTACACGGTCGTCGAAGAGCGGACCCAGGGTGCCAACATCACCCTGACCAATAACGACGACAATCAGATTCGCTTCTTCCTCTCGCTGAACGAGACCTCACCGGCCCTCAAGGAACGGCTCAACGAGGCCCTGACGATGAAGGGCAAGTGGGACAGCATTCGCCTCGAAATCGACAACATCAACCGCCGGATCGCGACGATCACGACCGACCAGAACCGCATCCGCCAGAACCTCCGCGAGGTTCCGAAGGAATCGGAAGCTTACAAGCGCTATCTTGAGAAGTTCGACACGCAAGAAAAGGAAATGGATACGCTGCATACCAGCCTGGCGTTAAGCCGCAAGCGGCCCATTTTTTGGTATGATGGGGTTCATGAATCTCGACGACAAAGTCTGCTACTGCTTCCACGTCTCCCGGCGAAAGCTCGTCAATTTCGTCCGCATCAATAGGCCTAAAGTTCCCAGCCAGTTATCGATGTGCGGGGGCGCGGGCACCGGTTGCGGCTGGTGCGTGCCGTTTCTGAAACAGATCTTTCGGCAAGGCTGCGACGGCGGCGATACCGATCTCGAACAACTGACGCCTGAGGAATACGAACGCCGACGCGCTGACTATGTTCGCTCGGGGAAGGGAACGCCACCAGCGGGGGCGGCACCGTTGCCTATAGCGGGCGAGCAGGGAGCGTGAACGACTCAGCCTCCGGCCCCATAAGTAAGCGTCTCGGCGCGCCCAAATCACTTGTTCAAAACCTTCCACGATTCGTCGAAGATCCCCGAATGAATCACTTCGAACGCCGCGGCGTCTTTCGTGGTCGGTGCCGGACGGACCACGGCATAGTCGCCCAAACGCGGAAAGAGTAACGCGTTGGTTCCCCGGAACTCTTCTTCGTGGAACGTGTGCCCGCTGTTGAAGACGACGTAGCGCCGAGGATTCAACGGATTCGGATAGATCAGCATCGGCAGATCCTTCGCCGCATCGTATTTCTGCGTGCCGAGGACCACAAGATCCTTCGTCCACGTCAGCGGCAGCTTCGGCAGCGTTTTGGCGATTAAGGTATTGCTCCCCGGGTCGCCGAAGAGGATCAAGTTCTTGTTTTTGATGTCTTCTTCCGTCACTTCCTTGTCGGTCTTGATCACCAACTTGCCGCGCATCCACTTGTCCCACTCGCGTTCAAAGCGTTGCAGTTGCGCCTCGGCCGCCTTGTTCAAGCCGTCGTTCCACGCGGTGCCGGAGCCTTTCACGCATAAAAAGGCGGTGGTGAACGCGTCGTCGATCGGGCCCTGGGAACCGGGCTCTTTCACCAATCCAACGGGCGGAGTCACCGCGGCCGCCCACTTCCCTTTTTCGTGGACATACTTGCCGGTGGCGGAGCTTTCGAGTTTCACACCGTCAAGGACGATGGTTTTGTAGGAGCCCTCGCCGAAGGCGGGCAAGTCGATGAACAATCGAGCGATGTTCTTCGTGGCAACCGTCAACGTGTCGCCTTCTCGCTTCGCATCAACGGAAGCGAGTTCGTAGTGCTTTTCCAACTGCTCGATTACCACCCAATCGCATTTTGGATACTTAAGCGTGTAGGTGGTGAAGCGAATTTCTTTCCGGCCAGCCGCCCTGCCCTTCGCTGGTCCCGCGTACTTAACGTATTCTTCCTCAGCTTTTTTTTGCCACTCGGCCGGGAAGGCGTGCGCCAGTCCGGGGCCGATCAGGTGCGTCATCGTGTTGATTTTCAATTCCTGAAGGCGCTTCTCGATGTTGTCGGCCGCCGTTTTCTGGGCGTCTTTCTCGCCGCTGTAGGCGACGATCGGGATGTTGAAGGCGTTGGCCGCGTAATCGACCGCGTCGTAGATGTGCAGCAGCAGCTCCTGATAATCGGGCAGCGGGTTCTTCAACGAAGGGACGTAGTTGTGCGTCTCCGTAAACCCCGCGCCAGGACCCATCACGCACCAAGCACCCGGATGATGCAGGCCCAGATGCCAGGAACCGGCCCCACCCATCGAGAAGCCGCGGATGACGTGCCGTTTGGGATCGATCAAATCGCGGCCCAATTGCTTCTCGACCGCGATGAAGTTCTCAATCACTTCCCAAATATCCGTCTCCCCCGCCCAGCGGTAGGCGTTATTGCCCCGGCCGTAGATGTCGATCTGCACGAAGTCGTTCGTTTTGGGTGTGTCCTTTGGTGAGTGCGAAGCGAGGAACTTTGTCTCGCAAATCGTGCCATCCCTGCCGTGCAGCGTAATATCGAGCCGCCACTTCTTCGATGGATCCTTGCCGTAATCGGCCGGATAGGCGACGGCGTACGGTTGCACGGATCCGTCCACTTTCGAGCGATAGCCGCGCGCGACGATTTTTCCTTGCGGAACGAGCCAAGTTGCGTTGGTGCCTCCCTCCTTCGCCCGTTGCAGGCCCTGGTCGAGCACCGTCAAAGCCGCTTTGCCGCCGTCGAAGATATCGTTATGACGCACGGCCCATTCCAAAGCCTTGAGGTGGATCTCGATGTCGACGAGGACATAGTCGGGCGTCTTCGCCGGCATGGCCGCCAACGCATCTTTTAGTTTCAGCGTGCCTTCGCGGATCAACTCCATCGTCTTTTCGTCCGGTAGCTTCGCCGTGGGCGGCGGAAACTTCGGTTGGGCGAATGAGGGAAGAGGAAAGGCGGCCAGTGCCAGGATGCAGATGATGAGAAGGAAGCTAGTCTTCATGATTGCCGTACTCAAATACTCAAAAAAGGAGAGGCCATCCACAGACGTTAACGGAAAGGGGGGCCGTTCGCAAGGGCCTAGTGACACTTGAATTTGCCCCGGGTTTTGCTTTGCTATTAGGAGAGTTAGTCCTCTGCCTCACCGGAATGGTGGGGCCTATTCATCCCGTCGCCGGAGAAACCGACATGAAACTGGGCACATTTCTGGGAGTGTTGACAATTTTGGTAACAGCCAGTGCCGCCAAGGCTGCTAATCCCGTGGTGACCATTGAAACGTCGATGGGTACGATCAAAGTTGAACTCTACGAAGACAAGGCACCCATCACGGTGAAGAACTTCCTGAGCTACGTTGATAAGAAACACTACGAAGGTCTGGTGTTTCACCGGGTCATTGAGAACTTCATGATTCAAGGCGGCGGCTTCGACAAGGATCTCAAGGAACGTAAAACCGATCCGCCGATCAAGAACGAAGCAGGCAACGGCCTGAAGAACGAGCGCGGCACGTTGGCGATGGCTCGCACGCGGATTCCCGATAGCGCGACGTCCCAGTTCTTTATCAATGTAAAGTATAACGACTTCCTCGATCGTGCAAATTCCGCGGACAACGTTGGCTATGCCGTGTTCGGCCGCGTCACCGAGGGGATGGACGTGGTTGACAAGATCCGGAAAGTTTCCACCGGAGCCAAGGGGATGTTCGACTCGGATTGCCCGAAGGAAGATGTGATCATTAAATCGATCAAACGGGTGGAAGCGAAGTAAAGTGGCTCCAAGCCCCGAGGCGAGGTTTTGCGAGCCTCGGGGATGAACTTATCACTCTGCCGGCTCAATCGTCGCCGACATCGATCCCTTGCAACGAGGGATCATCGGGTCGGCACCGTAAGCATGGATTTGATCGCGTTTCAATTCCGCCCGTTCCATCGATGTGGTGCAAACGATCACCCTTCCCTGCTCATCCACTTCTTTCGCCAACGTGTAACCCTTTTCTTCCGGATAGCCAAACAGTTCTTTTAGCATGCGGATCACGTAGTCGTACGAATGGTCGTCGTCGTTGAGCAGGATTACGTGATAAGGCGGTTGCCGGCGTGTTCGGATCTCGCTCTCCGTGGCTTCGACTGGTAGAACCGTTGTGCTCATAGCGGAATTCCTTCGCGAGCTGCGGGGATGACGTCCGACCTTGCCGTTCAAGATGCCGGGGAGTCACCCGTCCGCGTGGGGGCGATTTCTTCATCGATCCGGCCGAAGCAGACGAGTGCGATGTCATCGAACTGAGGATGATTGGCCGCATGAGCGAGTACCGCTTCGATGATCCGTTTGCCAATCTGCTGGGCGGTCAGCACAACATTCGGATCGTTGATCTTCAGGGCTTTCAGGACGCCATCTTCGTTGAAACGCTTGCCGTCCGCCGCCTCGGCGTCGAGGATTCCGTCCGTGTAAAGCATCAGCGTATCGCCCTGTTGCAATTCAACAGTAATCGATTCATAACGATTGCCCGGCACCCAGCCGATCGCCCAGCTAGCGACCGAATCGGGGACTGGTTTCTCGATACTTCGAGTCGCCTGCCGATAAATCCACGGAGCGACGTGCCCGGCATTGACAATCGTCACACGGTGGAGCTTCGGATCGAGAACCGATGCGGCCAACGTCAGAAAGCGGTCTTCGAAATTGGCCTGGAAGAACATGTCGTTCAAGTGCGTCACGGCATCGGCAATATCAGGCCTGGTAAGGAGGCAAACCTTGGCCTCGCCGCTCACCCGCGCAACAATCAACGCGGCCGGAACGCCTTTGCCGGAGACATCGCCGACGAGTACCGATTGCCGGCCGTCCGGCAGCGAAATGAAGTCGTAATAGTCGCCGCCCACGGTTCTCGCGGGCAAGTAACGCGCAAAGAATTCATATCCCGGAATCCGCGGCGTCGACTGGGGCAACAACGCCATCTGTACTTTGGTCGCGGCCTTGTTCTCCTCGTCGAGCTTGACGCGATGCAGCAGTTGCTCGTGCAAATTGGCGTTATCGAGAGCGATCGACGCCTGATTGGCCACGCAAACCAGTAGTTTGAGGTCTTCCTGGTTAAATTTCTTGGTGCGATCTTGGCTGTCGAGCTGGATGACCCCGAGCGGGACCCCTTCGGGAGTGGCGAGCGGCACGCACATGACGGAACGAATTCGGAATTCGGCAATGGACTGCGCCATGCCGATGTTGGAATCCGATGAAGCGTCCTCGCTCAGGAACGCTTGCAATTGTTCCAGGCATTTCTTGACGATCGTTCGGCTAAAGCGCTCTTCTCCCGGAGCAGAACGCCGGCTTTTGCTCACGACGGGAACCAGATGCCCGCTTTCATTCAGCTGGATGATGAAGCAGCGATCCGCCTGTCGGAATACCTCGAAGAGTTCGTCGGCAATCAGCTTCAGCACGATGCCTACGTCAAGCGACTTGCCCAGGGTGCTGCTGATCTTCAACAAAGCCCGCAACTTGTCGTTGGGCTGAGCGTCCAGGAACTGTTGATTGGCCACCCGCTGCAACGTCGCCTCGACGGTCGTGTTGCTCGATTCGACTTCTTCCTCGATCAATCCACTTTTGCTGGAAAGATCCTTCGGCAGTGGGATTTTGTTCTTGTTCGACGACTCATCGCGAAAGCAAAAGAGGAAATCGCAGATTTTGACGCCGTCGCCGTCATTCAACGCCGTCGGGATACGTGGGGAAAGTACCTTGTTGTTGATGAACGTCTTGTTGCGGCTCTCGAGATCTGTGATGAAGTACTGGCCCTGCATAAACTCGATCTGGGCGTGCTCGCGGCTGACGGCGTTGAGCGGCAGAACGACCTTGCAGCGCTCGGGGCTGCGGCCGATGAGGACAGGTTGATGGTCGAGTTGAATCCGTTCTCCCGTGGCGGAGCCATCGGGCGTTTTCAGGAGGACAAGACTAGGCATGATCCACCTTCGGAGGCATAAGCTCAATCTGGGAAGCATGCAATCAAAAATCGATTGTAACGCCGAAACGAAGCGATTTCAAGCAACCTGGAGGGGTTGGCTCGAACGAATATCCCGAGTATTCGGTCCCATCATGATCGAGAGAGAACGCGAAGTCACGGCGAACACACGGATTATTGTCGTGATGTTCGTGATGAATACCATCTCAAGGGTGCGAGAGTTAGGTATAATATAGGGAAAAGGTCCCCATCTTCCTGCAACAAGGCGACGAAAACATGTCCCGTGCATCGGAACAGGAACGACTGCGAATACTGGGCTTGCTCGGTGTCGGGCTCGATGGCGAGGACGGTCATCGCCGACAGACACGAACCGATAAGTTTATCCTCATCGGCGGGTCGGCGGAAACGCACGAACGCATGCAGGAAACTGCGATCAAATTCGAGGAAGCCCTCGAGAAACGCGGCAAACGGCTGCAAGACGCCGAGGTCGAGGAAGTCATCGACCTCTTGAAGGACGCCCAGGAAGGGTCGTGATCGTCACCTTTTGGCGAGCCAGGTTGCGTAAGTTCCTGGAGGGTTTGGTGTTTCGAAATCCTCCAGGAGCTTACGCAACTTGGCTCGCCAGCATTTTTTTCAATTTTCCCCGGACGGAAACGAATCATCGAATGAAACCCGATCGCCTCGGAGAGGGTAACATTCCACGAGGGGCCAACGTGGCAGCCGATGATGCCGTTCTCGTTCGTCGCTGTTTGACGGGTCATGCCGATGC
>JAIOQJ010000062.1 GCA_021413475.1 Planctomycetota bacterium
CAGATGCTGATGCTCGCCACGGTTGTCGAGGGCCGTTTGATGAACGTCAACCCGTACGGGCAACCAGGGGTCGAGGCGTACAAGAAGAACATGAACAAGATTTTGCGGGGTGGTTAACAGAGGTCCGAGAAGTTTCAAAAGCCTAGATTTCTCTTGCTCGGTCAGCTTCACCATGAAAAAAATCGCCTGTTTATTACTGGTCGGATTCTCCCTGATGCCGGCTGGCTGTGGTAAGAGTGCCACCACTCCGCTTAGCAATGCCGACAAGATCGTTGGCGCGTGGCTGATCGTCAAAATCGGCGACAAAGACGTTCCTGACGACAAGCAGAGGACAGTGGAGTTTGCCAAGGATGGTTCAGGATTTAGGCGGGACGCAGGGTCAGACGAGAAGGACGAGATGACCTGGAAAATCGAAGGCGACAAGATTTGGATCGCAAAAAAGGGTGATTCAAACTCGGAACCTGCCACGATCAAGAGCCTCACCGCCGATTCGGCGATCATCTACGATGACAAAATGAGCAAAGATGTCCATCTGAAGAAGAGAAAGTAGATGTCGCATTTCTGTCGTCGTTTTTTTGATTTTCATTTTTTCACTTACTCAGTAATCCACCAGCATGAATCAACCTGCCTTTCTTCTGTTCGTCACTTTCTCCCTATCCTTCACCGGTTGCGGAAGCAGCACCACGTCCGCCCTCAGCAACTCCGACAGAATCATCGGTACGTGGGTTGTCGAGAAGACCGGCGACAAAGTAAACCCGCCGAATGATCGGACGATTTTAGAATTCAACAAGGACGGAACGGGTTCAACTCGCTCCAACGAGACGGATCGCAAAAGAGAATTCACCTGGAAGATCGAGGGAGACAATCTGCAATTTTTTTCGAAAGAAGACGGGCAGAAGAGGGATGAGACAAGGATCAAGAGCATTTCCGGCGACACGATGTTGTTGCAGGACGAACAAAACGAAACTCAACTCAAGAAGAGATGAAAGATGGGTTTCACAAGATTTGAACGCAATTGACAAATCTGAACGAACGAAGAAAGGGGAGAGATCGCCTCCCCTTTCATGAGCATCTTACTTCCGTCCGCTAGCCGCCACCAGCGCTCCCGCGTGCTTTCGGATGACGTCCGCCGCTTGCATGCACTGGGCCGTTGAGACATCGAGGTGTGTGCAGGCTCGCATGATTTGCGGGCCGGATTGCGAGACGAGAACTCCCTTTTCCTTCAATCGCCCGGCGATGTCCTTGGCGGTTCCCAGATCGCGATCTGCTTCGAACCAGATGAGATTGGTTTCCACCTGAGCGGGATCGAGCCGGAGGCCCGGCGTGTCGGCGATCGCTTCAGCGATGATCTGGGCGTTGCGGTGATCGTCGGCCAGACGCTCGATGTGATTCTCCATCCCGTAGAGAGCCCCCGCCGCGATAATCCCGCCCTGACGCGTGCCGCCGCCAAAGAGTTTGCGGATTCGCTTGGCCTTGTTGATGAACTCCTTGGTGCCCGAAAGGGCCGAACCGACCGGGGCACCAAGTCCCTTGCTGAAACAGACCGAAATGGAATCGAATAACTTGCCCCATTCGGTTCCTGGGATGCCGCTGGCCACGATGGCGTTCCAGAGGCGAGCCCCGTCGAGGTGCATCTTCAGGCCCTTGGAGTGAGCCCATTCGCTGATCGCCTGAACCTTTTCGAAGGGATAAACCCGGCCGCCGCCGCGATTATGGGTGTTCTCGAGGCAGACGAGACGTGTTGTCACGTAATGGTCGTTGATGGGGCGGATCTTGTCCTCGAGTTGGGTGACATCAAGGATGCCGTAATCGCCTTCAATCGTGCGGCACGTGACGCCCGAAAGCACGGCCGGCCCGCCCGCTTCCCAGACGTAGATGTGGTTGGTCGTCTCGCACAGGATCTCGTCGCCGGGGTTAGTGTGGGCGCGGATGCCGATCTGATTCGACATGGTTCCTGAAGGAACGAACAGGGACGCCTCCATCCCCAGATAGCTGGCGACCCGCTCCTGCAAGCGATTGATTGTGGGGTCCTCGTTGTGAACGTCGTCGCCGACCTCCGCCGCCGCCATCGCCGCCCGCATTCCAGCCGTGGGCTTCGTGGCCGTGTCGCTGCGTAAATCGATGAATGCTTGCGCCATGACGATCCTTTTATTGAGATTGGGCCCGTGTGCTTGATTGATGCTACTCCTGCATCTTATTCTCCAAATACCAACGTCCAGCCATATTGCGTAAATAAAGCACGTGATCCTTGATATCCTTGTGGCTGACAGTCATCGCATCGCCTGCCACGATGTACTCGCCTTCGCGGGCCAGCTTCCGCAATTCTTTCATTGCCACGGGATCATCGTCGAGCTTCGCCTTCACTCGCCGCGTCAGATTCTCGAAGTTTGCTTGCTCCGCCAAGCTCCGGATGCGATCACGGACGTAGATCGGATTGGATTGCTTCTTTTTCATCTCCTCCATCTCGACCTGCTGCCGGGCCAGCTTCTCGTAATAGGGGTAGGAATTTCGCAGTTGTTCATCGACCAGGCGCGGATCGAGCATGAAGGCGACGATGTAATCGTAGCGATCCTTGTCGAAGGCCTGAATCAGCGACGCCATGACTTGCTTCGCGGAAGCCTGAGGGTAGACTTCGGCGTTGTAGCGAATGCCGTAACGTCGTTCTTCTTTCGTCTGGGCCGAGAGGAGCGGCGTAAGAATTAGCAAAAAGGAAATCGCAAAAAGAGATCGCATGGGATTGATCCTGAGAGGGCTGCTTCGCACTACCTTTCATCGATACCCGATTTCGCATCGCGGGGCAACAAACACTTGCTGATGAATGACAGAATGAGGGGAGGCGGAGGCGGAAAAGGCGGAAGGGTCGTGAAGCCGCGACGCGTAGTCTTCGGAGCGGAGCGCTTTGACCCTCAAAACGTCGTCACATGTTCGTAGAACAGAGCGCTCCGTTCCGAAGACTTCGCGTCGCGGCTTCACGGAAACTCAAGCCGACGCCCCTTCCGTCAAATACACCCCCATCTTGCGGAACTTGTCGTATCGGGCGTCAAGGAGATCCTTCTTCGACATGCCGCGCAACTGCCGCAAATACCGCAACAGATAGGTCTTCAGTGTGGTGGCCATCTCGCGAGGATCGCGGTGGGCGCCGCCGATTGGTTCGGGGATGACGTCGTCAACGATGCCGAGCTTGGACAGGTTGCGTGAGGTGAGTTTCAACGCGTCGGCCGCACGCGGTTTCGTCTCTTCGTTGGCGGTTTTCCAGAGGATGCCGGCGCAACCTTCGGGGCTGATCACGGAGTAGTACGCGTGTTCGAGAATGCTGACGCGATCGCCGACGCCGATGCCGAGAGCACCGCCGGAGCCGCCTTCGCCGATGATGACGCAGATGATCGGTGTCGGCACGCGCGACATTTCGAGAATGCTGGTGGCGATCAATTGGGCCTGGCCGCGTTCCTCGGCACCGATGCCGGGAAAGGCACCGGGCGTGTCGATCAAGCAGATGATCGGCACGCCGAACTTGGCGGCTAACCGCATCTTGTTGAGGGCTTTGCGATAACCTTCTGGATGGGCGCAGCCGTAAAAGCAAGTCTGGCGTTCCGAGAGCGTGTGGCCCTTCTGATGGCCAATGACCATGATCTTGAAATCGCCGAGCTTCGCGAAGCCGGTGCGGATGGCTCGGTCGTCGCCGAAGGCTCGATCACCGTGGAGTTCGACGTAATCCTCGAACATCAGATCGATGTAATCCATCGTCTGCGGCCGCTCGGGATGGCGGGATACCAGAACTGTTTCCCAGGCCGTCAGGTTGCCGTACTTCTTCTTCTTGAGGTTCAGCAAATCCCGGCGCATGCGGCGAATTTCATCGGCATGCGTGATCGTGCCGTCAGCCTCAGCCTCGAATTTGGCGAGGAGAACTTCCATCTGGTGAATTTCAGTTTCGAAGGGCAGCGGGGCCGAAGGCATCGATCCTATCTCCGGATTTCAGGCGAATGCTCTTATCGTAGGAATCGCAAAGAAACGAGACAGGGTTTCGGCTCGGTGTAGTCGGATTCGCCAGAATCCGGGTTCTTCGATCGCCGCGGCAACCCGGATTCTGGCGAATCCGGCTACAAAACAGGTTGTCACCGCTGCTCGTCTTCGATGGGAATCGGCTGCGATTTGAAGATCTTGATTTTCCGGATCGTCATCATGACGTCGTGGCAAGTTTGCGGCCGGTCTTCCTTCTTTTTGGCCAGCATCTTCAATATCAACGCGGACATTTCATCGCTGATGTCGGGGTTGTACGATTGCGGAGAATCCGGCTTCTGGGAGACCTGTTTGTTCAGAAGGTCCTGCATCGACGTGCCGCGAAACGGCGGGCGATACGTGAGCAGTTCGTAAAACGTCGCCGCCAAGCTGTAGATGTCCATGCGTGGGTCGGGCATCTCGTCGCGTGCCTGCTCGGGGGACATGAAGCTTGGTGTGCCCTGCGCCTTCTTGCGGCGATAAAACCACTTGGCGAAACCGGTTGGAATCTTCTTCGAGATGGCAAAGTCGATCAAGCGGAGCTGGCCCGAGGCATTGACGAGGATATTGTCCGGCTTCACGTCGCGATGGACAAACTTGTTGCCGTGCATGTAAGCTAGGCCTGTCGCCATTTGCTTGAAGATCTTGCGGGCGTGTTCCTTGATGAATTCCGTGTCCTTTTTTCGCACCTTGTCGCGAAGACTGCCGGAGGGAAAGTATTCCATGATGAAGTGCGGATGAGCGAGGTCGCGGCAAATCTTGACGATGTGAATGACGTTTTCGTGCCGCAACTTGTTGCCGATTTCCGCTTCGTTGAAAAGCAGTTCCCGCTTCTCGGATTTCGCGGCCGCCTCGGGGTGCAATAGCTTCATCGCGAAATGGCGATTACTCCGCACCTCAACGACTTCAAAGACTTGCGAGTCCGCGCCGTTCTGGAGCAAGGTGCGAAGCCTGTATCCTTCAATGGTTTCACTAGTCGATGCCATGCATGGACCCCGTTCGTCTCTTCCGTATTCTTGGTTTTCGCCCCGGATGGGGCGACGGAATGTAGCCACGGGTGGAGCGATGCCCGCCTGCAGGCGGGCGGGGCGTAACCCGGGGAAGCCGGGGCGGGGTCGTATCGCAAGCGTTTTCCACGGGTTCCGCTTCGCTCCACCCGTGGCTACACTCCTGCGCCCCATCCGGGGCGAAAGGAAACCAATCTCACCCTACAATCATCTCACCAGTACTCTTCAAAATGAATGTTACCCTTGATCTTCTGCGGCGCATAGTCGGCCTGAAAGCCACGCTCTTCGAGGAGTTGGATAACGCCGACCGTTTCTGGGTACTTCCGCTCGCCTGTCGTCGGATCTTTCACTGGCACGCCGATCATTTTCGGATTGCCGCACAGGAACACGTGCGTGCGAGCGGGATCGAGTGTCGCGCCGAGTTGTTCCTGAAGCTGCCCGCTGGTGATCAAATCCTGGATGTAGACCTTGTGATGAACCGTCGCGGCTTCGCGGGTCGTCAACGGCAGGTATTTGTAATTCGGATACCGTTTGCTCAACTCGAAATGGGTCGCGAGATAGCCGAGGTCCCGCTTGAAACGTACGCACGAGGCTGAAAGAATCTGCCCCTTGTGCCCGCGTCTCAAAAGTTCCCAGAGCATGTAGTTGTGCGGAGCCTCGCCGGTGCCGGTGCCGAGGAAAATGACGTTGTCGCCATCCTTCACGGTTTCGAGCGTGTAATGCCCCGTGAGTTTCTCGCCGATGCTCAGCCGATCGCCTGGGTTCAACATGAACAATCGCGGCGTCAACGCCGGTGGCCGGCCGTCGAGGTTTTCGCGGACCAGGACGATGTAAAATTCCAAGTAGTCGGTCTTGGAGATGTCGAGCAATTCCCGTTTGTCGTCGAGAATCGAACAACTGATCGAGTAGGCACGGCGGACGAGTTTCGCTTCATCCTCCGGCTTGAGATTGTCGTCCTGGCAGCCAGGCATGCGCGGTTCCCAGTTTCCCAGGCCGAGCGTGCCGTATTGCCCCGGCAGATGTTCAGGACGAGGAAAATCCGATTTGACGCGGATGATCATCAGATCCGAATGCGATTTCTGAACGGAGATCACCGTGCCGTTATAACGCTTCTTCCGCGCTTCCGCAATCTGTTCTGGCAACATGAACTTATGCCCCTTGCAACGGAACATCG
>JAIOQJ010000187.1 GCA_021413475.1 Planctomycetota bacterium
CAAAATCCGGATATTGACGTCGCAAGAAAAGAAAGAACTCCGAAAAATGATGCTGAATTCGCCCCCATAAAATCCGTCACGGCGTTGCCTGAAAGGGCCGTTCATTCTGCAGCGGTGAACGGCCCTTTCAGGACCGAATTGATTCTCGACTTTGATTCCCAGGCCTCACGGCCTGGGCTGGTAGAATGAGCCTTTCAGGCTCGGAATAAAGCCAATCAGGCGAACATTCTCCCCACATTCCAAGCACCAACTTGATTCCCGCGCGCCAACGCTTTATGATTCAGTCATGTTGATAGAATGAGCCCACAAACTCTTCATGTCTCGTTTTGCTCTTGGGGGAAGTTTCATGCGTTCGTTCTTACGCCGAGTGCCGGTGTTCTTATTGCTGCTGGTTGGGGCAGTTTTGCTGGGCGAGACCGCCAACACGAGGGGGCAAGGGGAAGAGCCCGAAGAAGGCCGTCTCAAGACGCTCGACGGCCTCAAGTTGGCGTACACGTGGTACGATGGTGGCAAGAGTCAAACTTCCGACTGCGTCCTGTTGGTGCATGGTTACGGGTCGGACAGCAGCAAGGGTCCCTGGTCCACACTCGCCAAGAGCCTGCAAAAGAAGGGCTACTCCGTTTTATCGTTCGACATGCGGGGCCATGGCAAGAGTGCCGATTTCAAGGTGATGGGAAATCCGGATGTTTTCTGCAAGAACACATTCAATCGATATGCCGGCTACCCACTCAACCCCAAAACGATCAAGGAACTCAAGAAAGAACGATTTCAACTGAGCTACTATCCCTATCTCGTGAACGACATCACCGCCGCCCGTCGGTTCCTCGATGAAAAGAACGACGCCAGCAAGTGCAACAGCGGTCGCGTCTTTGTCATCGCCGAACAGAGTGCCTGTCCGCTGGTCATGCTATGGCTGGCCACGGAGCACGCCCGCCAGGCGTTCGGCGGCAAGACCATGATGGACGTCCCCGAGAGAGTCAGTGCCGGCAATGATGTTTGTGGTGTCGTCTTCTTGAGCTGGGCGGGCAGTGCCGGACCGGGTACCAACACGGCGATCTCAGTTGCGAACAAAGTCATGCGCGACAAGGAATACGGCTCCGAGACGATTCTCATCGAAGAACGCGTCAAACAGAAAGTGGCCATGGCCTTTGTTTACGGCAAAGACGACAAAGCCTCGGCCGGCGAAGCACGGTATTGGTTCAACAAGTTCGGCATTCCGCCAAACAAAACGGCGGACAAGGAACTGGTCAAGTACATCCTGGAGGTTCCGGGTGCCGAAAAGCTGGCCGGTATCAAGCTCCTCGATATTCTCGAAAAGCCCAAGGATAAAGACGAGAAGGTCTCCTTCCTGGAAACCAACATTATTGACTTTATCGCCTCAACGAAGCTAAAAGGAATCAACGGCGGAAACTGGAAAGAACGAAACCTGTCGAACGTCGTCGATCCCATTCCCGTGCCGCTGGATTTATGGGGGTTGAAGCTGCCGAAGTGAATTTTGCTATCGCCAGGCGAGCCGGCTCGCGAAAGGGGCCGGAGTAGGAAAAACCTCCGGCCCCTTACGGGAGCCGGCTCGCCTGGTTTAACATGCCTCACTTCTTCGGCCCCACCAACTCCACCAAATTCCCATCCGGATCGCGGACGATCGTCAGGAAGATCCCTTCGGGGAAGCCCTTGGGTAGCGATTGTGTGCCTTTGGCGATTGGCTTGACGCCGGCCTTGTCGAGACGCTTCAGCGCCGACGAAGTGTCAGTCACGAAGATCGTCAGGTAGCGGAAGCCGAGTTCGGTGTTGATGAATTCGCTGTCGTTCTTCTTCGGCTTGTCGGCTGGGAACTCGATCAATTTCAGCTTGGTGGCCCCTTCACCCTCGCCGAGGACGAGGACGCGGACCTTCAGCATCTTGCCGTTGGTCAGGCCGACGTCTTTCGCATAGTCGGCCGGGACTTCGAAACCCTTCACTTCCTTGAAGCCGATCGCCTCGGAATAGAATTTGACCGACTTCTCGATATCGCCGACGACGACGCCCAGGTCGATGGTCGTGCTGGCGAATTCGCCGGTCTTCTTCGGCTCATCGGCCCGCAGGACACAAGTTGAGAAAACAACAAGCAGCAGCGCGGATCCATTGCGGAACATGAGGGTGATCTCCTGTAAATGAAAATGGTAACGCCCGGTCGCGACACCGGAGTGGAGGAAATTGTATGTCTTCCACGTGAGAAATAAAAAGGACGGCCGAGGAAGACCGTCCTACGCGAACAATGAGCGGCCTGCAAAGCCGCCCTATGAAGAATCTCGGGGCCTTACTTGACCGAGGCGGTCGGATGCAGCTTCTTGGCGGGAGGCTTACGAAGATCCCAGACCAGCCCGCACGAACGCAACGCGAGGAGCGAATAGTAGCTCATGTCGATTTCCCACCAGTGGAAACCTTGGTTCGCGGAACTCTGGTAGTGATGGTGATTATTGTGCCAGCCTTCGCCAAGCGTGAGGATCGCAACTAAAGCGTTGTTGCGACTCGCGTCAGTGGTTTCGAACCGCCGCGAGCCGAAGATATGGCAAGCGGAATTCACGAGGAATGTGCCGTGATACAGAAGCACGGAGCTAACGACGAAGCCCCAAACCACTCCACTCCAGCCGTCAACGAGATAGCAAATGCCCGCCAAGATAAATGCGGGGAACCAGTAGAACATTTCCAGGAGTCGAAGCTCCGGAAAACGCGCGAAATCCTTGATCGTTTCGAGGTTCGTCCCTTCGCTTCGCTGGGATAATATCCAGCCGATATGGGACCAGAGGACGCCGTGCCGAACCGGCGAATGCGGATCTTCTTCCTTATCGGAATGCTTGTGATGGTCGCGGTGATTGGCGGCCCACCAGAGCGGCCCTTTCTGCATGGCCGAGCAGCCGATGCAAGCGAGGACGAACTGGAACCAACGGCTGGTTTTGTACGCGCGGTGCGAGAAGTAGCGATGGTAGCCAGCCGTGATGCCGAACATCCGGACGATGTAAAAGCCCACGCACAGACCTAAAGCGGTCCATGTGACAGGGACCAGAAATACGGTCGCGACCAGAATGTGCAGCGCGACGAAATAGACTTTGTTGACGTTCTTCGATGCGAACCGAAAAAATGAAACTGGGCGGGTTCGGGAAGGCGTCGGAAACACCGACCGTGGTATCGCGGCGTTCAAAAGTGATCCTCACTGGATGGCGACATCAGTTTGGGAAGCACGGGGCCGGCGATAAACCCACCCCATGCGGAACATTACACCTAGGAAGTTCAAACGGGCGGAAGCATTCCCTTGCGGATGGCTCGCTGTTTGCGTAGCTCAGCCCGACGGCGTAGTTCACACGGCTTCTCGTAATACTCGTGCTTCCGCAGTTCTTTCTTCAGACCGCTTCGTTCCAGCAATTTCTTGAAACGGCGTAGGGCCGCGCCGATAGGTTCACGATCATGAACACGCATCCGGATGGACATTCATACCTCGCTGGCTTCGTTCCATCATGATGATGGAGGTTGGCTTCCCAGGTTCGCGCACAATTAGAGACGGTTATTGTACATACTTCACCAATCGGAGCAACAGGTTCCTCACCATGATTTTTTCACATCGCGTTCGATTCGAATGGAGGAAGAAACCGTCATCGGGCTCTCTTTAGAACGAAACTTCCATCGATGGCAGCCACTCAATTCTTCCCCAACTACCCGTCTTAACGCTTCCCGGCCGCTTTTGCATCGCTTTTTGATTGTCCGATCGATTAGTGATTCAAAGCTTACTTGCATTATCTGTGCCGTTCAGCTCCGTCAGGTCAATCTTCTAATTTCGTGTCGAGCAATTCATAAACTGTCCCCAATAATCGCTCTCGAACCTTACTCATCGATTATCACCATGAAAAACCTGGTTGACAGTACCGCCGCCGTAAACCTGCTGATGCGATTGCTCGCGATCGAAGGCGTCACCGGCCGCGAAAAAAAAATCGGTCGCGAAGTGCAGGCGGCGTTGCGAGAAGCCGGCGTGCCTGGCAAGCAGATGCGCTTCGATGACGCCAACACGCGCATCCCCCTGCCGACGGAGACCGGCAACCTGATCGTCGATCTCCACGGTACCAAGGCAGGACCGCGCTTGCTGTTCATGACGCATCTCGATACCGTGCCGCTCTGTGCCGGCGCGGTTCCCGTGAAACGCGGCAATAAGATTGTTCCGCAAGCCGAGACGGCGCTCGGCGGGGATAACCGCACCGGTTGCGGCGTGCTCGTGACGCTCGCGGCCACCCTGATCAAACACCATTTGCCTCATCCGCCGATCACGATGCTCTTCACGGTCCGCGAGGAGTCCGGCCTATTCGGTGCCCGGCATCTCGACCCCAAAGATCTGCACGGGCCCGTCATGGGCTTTAACGTCGATGGCCGATCGGCCGCGACGATCACGCTCGGGGCCGTCGGTGCCGATCGCTGGGAAGTCGATATTCGCGGCAAGGCGTCGCACGCCGGCGTCTATCCCGAGAAAGGGATCTCGGCCTCCATGATTACCGCCCTGGCAATGGCGGAAATCTATCGCGGCGGCTGGTTCGGAAAAGTGGTGAAAGATGGCCGCGAGGGAACTAGCAACATCGGCTCCATCGGTGATCCCAAGGGAGGCAGCGCGGGCGAGGCCACCAACGTCGTCACCGATCGCGTGCTGGTTCGCGGCGAATCACGCAGCCACGATGCTGGCTTTGTCGGCGAAATCACGGCCGCCTACCGAGCCGCTTTTGAACAGGCCGGCGCGACCATCAAAGATGTGGAAGGGAAGACGGGTAAGGTGAAGTTCACCGCCCGTCGCGATTATCATCCATTCAAGCTAAAAGAGGATACCGCCGTGGTTCGTCGAGCCGTCGAAGCGGTCCAAGCGATCGGCCGCGAACCCGTGTGCAAGACGACGAACGGGGGCCTCGACGCCAACTGGATCGTCAAGCACGGCATCCCGACCATCACATTCGGCGCGGGGCAAAATGAAATCCATACCGTCAAGGAATGGGTTGACTTGAAAGAGTACGCCTCGGGCTGCCAACTGGCGGTCTGTTTGGCGACGATGTGATGATGGAGCGTTTGCGAATCGCGGGGTGGACCGTCGCTTCGAGGTCCACCCTACGAAACACCACACGTCTCCCGCCATTCCGCCTTGGTCACTTCATTGAACAACGGCTTCCCTTCGAGATAGTTCACGAGATTTCGGTGGAACAAGTCGCCAATTCGCGGACGGAAGTAGATGCTCTTTTCCGACCCCGAAATATGCGGCGTGATAATCACGTTCGACATCTCCCAGAGGGGATGTTCCGGCGGCAGCGGATACGCGAAGTGAACATCCAGGGCCGCCCCGGCGAGCGGGCCGTTCTTGAGCGCATCAAGAAGGGCCGCCTCCTGTACGATCGGCCCGCGGGCGACGTTTAGCAGGAACGATCCCGGCTTCATGGCCGCGAATTCGGCGGGGCCGACCAGTCCGACCGTCTTGGCGGTGCGCGGCAGGCAGAGAATGAGAAAATCGAGTCCGGCCAGGAATTCCCGGGTGTCGGGCGTCGTGAAAACGCGATCGGGCAAGGTGCCGGTCGGATCGCCGCTGCCGGGGAGGATCCAATCGGTCGTGCGCGGCTTGGCACCGGAACGGGTGAGAGCGTGGACGGTCATGCCGAAGAGTTTCGCCAGCCGGGCCGTCTCGCGGCCGATACCGCCGTATCCCCAGAGGCCGACGACTTTGTTGCGGATTTCCTGATGATAGGGGAACTCGCGCGACCAGGTTTTCGTCTGCTGTTTGCGGAACATCCCGGGGACGTCGCGGACGAGATTAATCATCATCGCCAGGTTCCACTCGGCGATGGCGGTATCGTATAACCCGCGAGCATTGGTCACACGGATTTGGGTTTCGTGCAGTTTCAACGGGGCCAACTGCTCGAAACCGACGGTGGCGATCTGCATCCATTCGAGATCGACCAGGTCCTTGAAGTTCTCCGGCACGTGCTTGCACAGCATGATCTGCTTGCCGCGCAGGAGCTCGGCCGGCAGCGGGCGGGCCTTGTAATAATCGCGCGGCGTCGGCGATTCGTGAATGGTCACGCCCGGCAACGCCCGCAGGCGCGCGAGATCCGCTGGTTCCAGGTCGATATCGATGAAGACGTGTTTCATGGTGGGTTTGCCGTATTCTGTTTTGCACGGGCGCGACTTGCCGCTAAACTACAACCTCGACGAACCAATCTTCAAGGAGAATCCAGCATGTTTCATCGTCGTGAATTTTTACGCTCGGCCGCCGGCCTGAGTTTCGCTGCCGCCGGGGTGCCGTTGTTCGCCGCTGCCGCGAAGGAAGTCCCGTTCAAAATTTCGCTGGCCCAGTGGTCGCTGCACCGGGCCTTCTTCAAGAAGGAACTCGATCCCGCTAACTTCGCGAGCATCGCCAAGAAGGATTACGGAATCGAAGGCGTCGAATACGTCAATCAGTTCTACAAGGACAAGAAGAAGGACGAAGAGTTCCTGAAAGACCTTAAAAAGCGGGCCGACGATGTGGGCGTCCGCAGCGTGCTGATCATGTGCGACGGCGAAGGGGCCCTCGGCGATCCCGATGAAAAGAAACGGAAGACGGCTGTCGAGAACCACTATCGCTGGGTCGAATGGGCGAAGTTCCTCGGCTGCCACTCGATCCGCGTCAACGCGCAGACGAACAATGCCGGCAGCCCGGAAGACCAGGCGGCCCGCGCGGCCGACGGCCTGACGCAACTTTCGAATTTCGCGGCCAAGACCGATATCAACGTCATCGTCGAAAACCACGGCGGCCTGTCGTCGAACGGGGCCTGGCTGGCGGGCGTGATGAAGAAGGTCAACCTCAAGAATTGCGGCACGCTCCCCGACTTCGGCAACTTCCGCGTCAGCAAGGACGAAGTGTACGATCGCTACAAGGGCGTCGCGGAACTGATGCCGTTCGCCA